>JBBSDD010000043.1:0-11437 GCA_038249755.1 Flavobacteriales bacterium
CCACTTGAAACAAAGGTAAGAGAGGCTTACGGAATTATAAATAGTTCGATGAATGCCACCATACTAGAGCAAAATCTGCCCTCTCAACTCGGGTTAGAATTGAGCAATATCTACGCATGGACGGTAGATTTTTACCGGATTCAGAAAGGCGATTATTTCAAAGTGGTGTACGAAGAGCAATTTGTGGAAGGTCAGAGCATCGGTGTCGGAGCAGTTTTGGCAGCCGAATTCCACCACCGCGACCGCAGTTTCCGGGGCATCCGGTTTGCCAGGGCAGACGGTGTCAACTACTTTGACGAAGAGGGTGAAAGTTTGCGAAAAGCCTTTCTCAAAGCGCCATTGGAGTACTCACGCATTTCATCCCGATTTTCGCTAAAGCGATATCATCCCGTCCAGAAACGCTGGAAAGCACACCTGGGAACGGATTATGCAGCACCAAAAGGAACACCGATTCTCGCTACGGGAGACGGAACCGTGGTTGAAAGCGCGTATGGGAAATACAATGGAAACTATGTTAAAATCCGTCACAATGGCATGTATACCACCCAATACCTTCACATGGACAAAATACTTGTCAAAAAAGGTGAAGTGGTAAAACAGGGACAGGTGATCGGTCAGGTAGGTTCCACCGGACTAGCCACGGGTCCACACGTGTGTTACCGGTTTTGGAAAGATGGCAAGCAAGTGGATCCTTATAAAGAGGAATTGCCGCAAAGCGAGTCGCTAGACCCCGTTTTTCGGGCTGAATTCAATCAGCGCCGTGACAGCCTGATGAAAATAATAGAAGGTATCGATATCAACCGGCCGGAGCTTATGGCGGAAGAGAAATAAGGGATTTCGTTTTATTTCCTCGCGTCGCACACACTATTCCCCACTCACCATTCCGTCATACTCCACATCCAGAAATCCCGGATCGGGATCTTTCGCGTATCGAAGCATGGCTTCGGCCACAACTTTTGCGTGGATGGGTCGGTATTTGCGAAGGCCGCCGGCCATCAGTGGAGCCACCACTTTTAAGAGGGCGATCCCGATGCGTTCGGCCAGTCGTTTTTCGCTTCTCGGACCTACGAGTATCGAAGGATGAAACACCACTGTGCGCGAAATTGCTATCTGCCGGAGGTCATTTTCCATCTCACCTTTTACCTTGTTGTAAAAAATGCGTGAATCGGCGTCACTGCCTATGGCACTCACCACCAGAAATTTTTGGCAGCCCGCGGCTTTTGAGGCTTTCGCGAGACGCACGACATAATCGTGATCCACCTTCCGGAATTTTTCCTGAGAGCCTGCTTTTTTGATTGTGGTTCCGAGACAACAAAACACCACGTCCATATTTCCGATCGTGGCGGCATCAATCCGATCAAAATCGGTGACTTTCCATTGTACTTTGGAGTTCGATTTTTCCACAGAATTGCGCGCAAGCGCGATGACTTCCTGAACTTTCGCATCGTTTTCCAACGCTTTGAGCAAGTATCCGCCTATCAGACCGGTACCGCCGGCAATCAGTGCTTTTTTCATTGGTATTCCATTTCACGGGGTTCAATCCAGTCGCCATATGTGCGAATGAGTTCAATGAGTTCATCCACTGCGTGTTCGGCAGGAACATTGCGCTTCACCACTTCTTTTTCCTTGTAGAGGGTGATTTTTCCAGGACCGGTGCCGACATATCCATAATCGGCATCTGCCATTTCGCCGGGTCCATTGACGATGCAGCCCATGATGCCGATTTTGATGCCTTTGAGGTGATCAGTTCTGGCGCGGATTTTCGCTGTGGTCTCCTGCAAATCAAACAAGGTGCGGCCGCAGGAAGGGCAGGAGATGTACTCCGTTTTGCTGATGCGGGTGCGGGTGGCTTGCAAAATACCAAAAGCAACCTGATTGCGGGTTTTGGCATCGACCTGATTGGCTTCAAGCCAAATGCCGTCGCCAAGTCCATCGATCAAAAGCGCACCAGCATCGGTTGCAGAAAAAAGTTGAAAACGGTCCTTGTCCAGTCCGTCATATCTCTTTTTTATCACCACCGGAATGTCACAATTTGCATTGATCAAAGCGACAAATGCACGGCGCATGGCGGCGGCAGAGTGGGCGTTGTCCGTGGTCAGAACAAGCACGGTTTTGAAGGCTTTTTCGAGTCGGGTTAGGAAGGAGATGTCAAGCACATCTGTCACATCCGCTTCCACAAAATTCAGTATGGGGCTGCGCTCTCCCTTTTCGGAAAATGATTTGGCGTCGAGCAGGGGATATGTCCTGTCGCGATGGGCTTGTGATTCCCAGCTTTTCTCATTGCAAATCAGGCCAAGGGTGCCCGGAATATTGAAATCTGCCTTTTGATCGCCAATGTACACGAAGTCAGCAGCCTGATCGGAGATGTTCCATTTGTCGAGGGGCACGCTGTAATTGTAACCGAAAGCGAAAAGGGAGGCAGGCCTGATATTTTCCCGGCCCGCGAGGTCTCCGATTACCGGTGGGGCTTGCCCGTAACCGAAGTTGAGACAGCTTCGGCTAAGTCTTCTGGCGTATGTGAATGGGTCGAGGGGGTTGTGATCGATGGGAGGGATGGCCGCGTGGCTGTGGCGGTTGGCGTATCTTTCCACGAGCATTTTAGCCACGGGAATTTCGGCTTCTGGCTCTTCGGTCAGGGATACCCGCACGGTGTCGCCGATGCCATCTTCCAGCAAGGTTCCGATTCCGACAGCCGATTTGATCCGACCATCTTCCCCTTCGCCGGCTTCCGTCACGCCGAGGTGAAGCGGATAATTCATGCCTTCGCGCTGCATAAAGTTCATGAGAAGCCGGTAAGCTTGCACCATTACCCGGGTGTTGCTCGCTTTCATGCTGAGCACGATGTCGTGGTAATCGTGGTCGCGACAGATGCGCAAAAATTCCATTGCCGACTCCACCATGCCCAGTGGCGTATCGCCGTATCGGCCCAGAATGCGGTCGCTCAGCGAGCCGTGGTTGGTGCCGATCCGCATGGCGGTGCCATTCTCTTTGCAAATGAGTACAAGCGGCGTGAACCGCTCGCGGATGCGTTCGAGTTCAGCAAGATATGTTTCGTCGGTATAAACGAGGTTTTCAAATTTCTTTTTGTCGGCGTAGTTGCCAGGATTCACCCGCACTTTTTCGACGATGCGCGCGGCCACTTCTGCCGCGTTTGGCGTAAAGTGGATGTCGGCTACCAGAGGAGTGTCATAACCCGCAGCCAAAAGGGCATCTTTGATGGCCCGCAGATTTTCCGCTTCTTTTTTGCTGGGAGCAGTGATGCGCACCAGTTCACATCCAGCCTCAATCATCCGGATCGACTGGGCCACCGTTTTTTCGGTGTCCATGGTGTCGGTGGTGGTCATGGACTGCACGCGAATGGGGTTTTCGCCACCGAGCGCGACTTTGCCGATCATGACTTCCCGCGTCAAAAAACGCTCGTATCGCGTGGTGCTGGGGCAGTATGTTTTATCTTCCTGGGTTGCGGTGTCCATGCGCTTGTATTTGTTGCGAAGTTAACGCTTTCGCGGGATGAATGTTGCTGAGATTGCGGGTAACGAAACGATCTGTAAACGGAGTCTTTTTGCCGATAAGGCGAAACAAACAATTGGAAATCCGATCATCCTTTTTTGAAAAGGAAGGTCTTTAAACGTCCCTTTCGCACCAGGGCGTTGATGTATAACGAGCCCAAAATCAGTGCGGCGCCCACATAAAACCCCCAACTCATTTTTTCGCTGCTGCCAAAGATGAAAAAGGCGAGAATGATTCCATAAACGGGTTCGAGGTTGATGGTGAGGGAAACCGTAAAAGGGGTAAGGGTTTCCATCACTTTGACCCCTACCACAAAGGCAAAAGCTGTGCAAATGGTCCCGAGAATTCCAATCCAAAACCAGTCCATGGCGGGAATCCGGATCATGCGCATATCGAATTTTCCTTTGAAAGCCAGCCAGATTCCAATACCGATCACGCCCGCCATCATTTCCACGAGGCTGATGCGGTATGGATTGTCGTTTTTGATCATCACGCCGTTCACCACGGTGAAGAGCGAGGCCAGAAATGCCGAACTCAGGGCGAGGACAATGCCCAGTTTGTAATCGGTTTCAAAACTAAATATGAGTCCGAGCCCTGCAATGACCAGACTGCCCAGAAAAATCTCCATGCCGCTCACCCGGCGTTTGAAAAACAAGGGCTCGAGCAGGGCGGTGAAAAGGGAACTGGCACTCAGGCAAGCCAATGTCACAGACACATTCGACACCTTGATGGCTTCGAAAAAGGTGATCCAATGCGCGGCGATGACCAAGCCGATAAGACTGTATTTGTGGGCTCTGAAGAGCAGGGATTTTTTGATTTTTCCCGTAAGGTAAACGAATAGCCCGATGGAAATGCTCGCGATCATCATGCGCCACCACACGAGGATATCCGAATCCGTCTCAATCAGCTTTCCGATGATGCCGGTAAAACCCCAAATGAAAACGATAAGGTGAAGGAGAAAAAGATTTCCGGGATTATATTTCTTCATTCGTCTGGCCAACAGTGGTGACACCTCCGGAAACTATAAACTTCATAAATTCCGCTGTATTGGCTTTCACAGGCGTGATGTTTTCTGCTGGCACAATGTATAGGTTTCCCGAAAAGTTGTAACTGTGAGGCAGGTACACGGCTATTTTTCCGGAATGAATATTCAGGGTGCTCAGGTCGTCGCTTGTGATAAACCCCAGTTTTTCGATGTCGCTTTCACGGTTCATTTTGACGAGTACAGGTTTGTCAAAGCTTTTTTTATTTCCCACAAGGGCCGAAAGCAGATCATTTACAGCGCTGTAGACTGTTTTCACGAGCGGAATGCTGTTGAACATTTTTCCTGTAAAAACAAGGATAGGCTGGGCGATAAATGAAGAGCCAAGATAGCCTAAGGCGGTGATGGACGTCAGCAGAATTAACAATCCAAGTCCCGGTACATTTGTAGGTACGAGGGCATCGAAAAACATAAACAACTGGTAAATAACGTAAATAACGATCGAAATCGGAACAACGAGCAGGAGGCCCCGGAAGAAATAACTGAGGATGATGTGGTAAATCGTTTTTGGATCCATGATATCGTTTTTAGGGGGCGCTAAATTAACCCAAATCGCGGAGTTCCTCCCTCAATTTCCTGGGCAATGAAGCTGCGATGAGTTGATACGAATGGTCAATCAATTCGCGCAGTAGTGGTTCGGGTACACCGCCATCCGTGTGCACGGTATTCCAGTGGATTTTGTTCATGTGGTAGCCAGGCAGCACGTCTTGGGGATACAATTCGCGGAGTTCGATGGCCCTTTCGGGCAAACACTTGGCGTTGAAAGTTTCGAATGGTTCAATTCCACAGAGTACAAATATTTTACCCATCACTTTGAAAACCAACACGTCCGGGCCGAATGGCATGCCTTCAGTCACACCGGGCTTCGACAGGCAATATTCACGAAAAGCTTCGATGTGCATGGGAAAATGAATTGATTTGACTACAATGCTAATATTTTCGCTTTGGTTTCGCGCATTTTCACAGCTTGAATTATGAGACCAAATTCCGGCGCTTCAGGATAAAATGTTTGTAGTTTCGCCGAACTGGAACCATGTATTACCGATAATGACCGGAACCGAACCAAACTCTACCCATTCGAAAGGGATTCATCGCGCATTCGTTTTGTTTACCGCCGCGATTTCTGCTATACTTTTGCTTCCCGATTTGTTGAAAGAGGGTCTGTTTGTGGATGGGCTGCTCTATTCCACCCTGGCGCATAATCTCGCCACTGGTCAGGGCACGTTTTGGTTTCCTTCCCTTTCGGAAACGATCTACGCGGCCTTTCATGAACATCCACCGTTGGCATTCGGCATTCAAAGCCTGATCTACAGAATCTTTGGCGATGGATTCTACCTCGACAAGATGTATTCCTTATTGACCTATATCGGAACAGCGACGCTCATTGCAATGTTATGGAAGCGTTTGCCCATCGCCGGTAAATATGTGCGAATGTACTGGCTGCCTGTTTTGTTTTTCATCATCATGCCCGTTTCTCATTGGTCGTATAAAAGCAATATGCTGGAAAATACCATGGGCCTGTTTTCACTTTATGCGGTATTTCTGATCTACATATCTATCAAGCAGAGAGGAGCCAAAAAATTGAGCCTCATAGCACTGTCAGCCTCGTTAATATGCTGCGCTTTTTTTTCAAAAGGTTTCCCCGGGCTTTATCCACTGGCTTTCTTTTTCCTGTATTGGTTGGTATTTCTGCGCGAGTATCCCTTCCAGCGCATGGTGATTGATTCGGTTTTGCTTCTTTTCTGTACAGGTCTCTCATTTACCCTGTTGTTTGCACTGAATGATGGCGCCTATGCGGGCACCTGGGCCTATATCGAAACACAGGTTTTGTCGAGCCTTGAAGGCAAAAGGATTGTCGTGGAATCGAGATGGCACATCATGTGGGCCCTTTTCATTCAATTGGTTGTGTTGATCTTACTCGTTTTGATTCTGCTCATTGTACGCTTTAAAACGGCTGTGATTCAAAAGGCATTCAGGAAACCGGAAAGTCAGTATTTTCTGTTATTTGCCTTGGTTGGATTGTCAGCATCTGCGCCGATTATGGTAAGTCCGAAACAGCTCAGTTTTTACATCATGCCCGCTCTGCCTGTTTTTTCCATCGCGTTTGCTGTTATTTCGGCACCAGCCGTGTCAGATTTTCTGCAAAAAATCCGAATTCGATCCATTGGCTTTCGATTGTTTCAAGTTGTTGGCATCGGTCTGCTCGCCACTGCCCTTGTCCTTTGCGTGGTCGGTTTTGGTATGTATGGTCGCAACAAGGCCGAATTGCACGACATCGATATCATCGGAGAATTGCTGCAACCCGGCATCACGATTTCGGCATCTCCCGGTCTCAACGACGATTGGGGAGCGGTTTGTTATTTTCAACGAAAGTTTGACATCAACCTCGAACGATCGGTGGGCAACAATCTCCATCTCCTCATGATGGCCGGGGAAGAGTTGCCAGAAAATTTTACGGAAGTGGAGCTTGAACTCAAAAAATACAAACTGGCCATACACCAATAAGGCGCTCCTTAATCGATGGCTGTAAGCGGATACAAAACCGGCTTCGAAGGGCTGGCGTCGTTTTCAAATGGCGCGATCTGCATGTTCAGCAGATAATGTCCATCCCTGATTTCATTGTCGATGTACACCATTTCGGATATGGTGCAAAATTCATCATCTGGATTGCCACCCTGCCAGAAAGCGCGGTGGGCCAATAATTTTCCACCATCGCTCTCCCGATCGACCGAAGGCAAGTCGGTCAATAGATGTTTCACTCCGTTTTTGCGAAGAAAGGCAATGGCCTCCGGATCGAAATACGGCGGATTGGTATTGCTGTAATTCCCGGTTTTTTTCTCAATTCCGTTTGGCAATGTGCGGATGACGAGTGCCTCTGTCCATTGGGAGGCCGCTTGTTGGAGACAGTTGAGCGTAATGATCAGATCACCGGTTTTCCGGAAAGGCTGCTCAGTACCGGTGTAGATATCCGGCCTTACGGTGATGAGGCTTGCTTCAAAAAAGAATTTTGTGAGCACGGTATTGATCGAAATGACCTCTTTTGTAATGTGTCCGATGCTTTCGGTGTGGGTTCCGTGCCCGTGGGGATTGAATTCGATCTGGTTGAAGTTGACATCTCCTCCATCAGCCACACTGCCGTTGAATTGAACCGATTTCACGGGCGTGATGCGCAAGGCATCCACATACCAGGCCCGTGGCCCGGCGGGTTTTAGTGGTATCGATATGTCCAGACCATCCGAAAGGTTGGAGCGGTATCTTCGCCCGCCCAGTTCGATTTGAATGTCCATATTTTTCAGATTTTGAGTCATAGATGATTCAATTGAAAGTGGCGTTCAAGTGTTCAGAATTTCATCATCTTCAGAAATAAAAAGGTCAGAAGCAATCCCATCGGCCATGAACAATCCTTTCGGGGTGAGTTTTAAACAGGTGGAAGATATGGAAAGGAGTCCTTCTTTTTCAAGTTTGGACAGCAATGTTGAATTGTTGTAGAGGACGTCGTAATCCCACGTTGCTTTGATTTCATCCGGATTCACGCCCCATTTGGTACGGAGGCCGGTCATCAATGCCTCGTTAATTTGATTGGCGCGGCTGAGGGTTTCGGTGGTTTGTGGGATCTTATTTTCGCTTAAAGCTGAAATGTAAAGCGCGTTGTTTGCGATATTCCACGACCGCTGAATTTTATTGAAACTATGGGCCGAAGGTCCCAACCCGATGTAAGGCGTGCCTTGCCAATACGCGGTATTGTGCCTGGAATAAGTGCCCGCTTTCGCAAAATTGCTCACCTCGTACTGCTCAAATCCGGCTTCCGCCAATTCGCTTCTCAGGATGGCAAATTGGGCTGCGGCTGCTTCTTCGTCTACCGGTTTTTCCTGACCTTTTTTTACGCGATGTCCCAGGGCCGTGGCCGGTTCTACGGTGAGACAATAGGCCGAAATATGCGTGATGCCGAGGGAAGTCGCCTTCCGCAGATCTGCTTTCCAGTCTTCTTCACTGAGATTGGGCAGACCGTAAATCAGGTCAACTGATATGTTGCTGATACCGGCTTTTTGTGCGTTGAGAACAGATTCTACCGCTTCGTGGCTGGCGTGCGCGCGGTTCATCCAGCGCAATTGCACGTCGGAAAAAGATTGAATGCCGATGCTCAACCGGTTTACACCGAGATGAACCAATTCAGCGAGCTTTTTGGGACTGAGATCGTCGGGGTTGGCTTCAAATGTGAATTCAACATCTTCAGCAAACCGGAAGATTCTCCGGGCAGCACTGACGATTTTTTCCGCTTCTGCAAAAGAGAGCAGGCTCGGCGTTCCCCCACCAAAGTACAAAGTCCGAACAGTTTCTTCCCCGATGTAATCTGCCCTGATTTCCATTTCGCGTACGATGGCATCTACCAGGGTACTTTTTTGTTTCAGCGTGGTGGAAAAATGAAAGTCGCAGTAATGACAAGCTTGTTTGCAAAAAGGAATATGAATGTAAATTCCGGCCATATCAGGCCTTGGTTTTTAATACGATCCGGAAAGTGGTGCCCTTATCGGGTTCACTGCGTTTCACAAAGATTTTTCCGTTGTGGTAATTTTCAATGATGCGTTTGGCCAGGGAAAGTCCCAATCCCCAACCGCGCTTTTTGGTGGTGTAACCCGGTTGGAAAACCGCTTTGTGGCTCACCCCGGGAATTCCTTTTCCGGTGTCGGAAATATCGATGTACACGTTTTGAATTTCGTGGTAGATATCCACCGTAATTTTTCCATTGCCAACCATGGCATCCACGGCATTTTTGAAGATGTTTTCGATCACCCAGCCAAACAGGGGTTCGTTGATCATGGCCCGCACATCTGAACCCTGATTCTGATTGATTTCAAAAAGAACTTTTGACGAAAGTCGCGGCCGCAGGTATCCGATGGCCTGCGCCATCACTGCTTCCACGGAGGTTTCGCGCAGATCGGGATTGGCGCCTATTTTTGAAAACCGGTCGGTAATCGTTTCAAGCCGTTCGATGTCTTTGTTGAGTTCTGTGATGGTTGATTTGTCTACCCCGCGCGCTTCGAGCAGTTGCACCCAGGCCATCAGGCTCGAGAGCGGCGTACCCAACTGATGGGCCGTTTCCTTGGCCATTCCGATCCACACCTGGTTTTGCTCGGCATTTCTAAACGTGCTGAATATGAGATAGGAGATCAATAAAAACAGGCCGACAATGATCATCTGCACATAGGGGAAGTACTTCAGCTGCGTGATGACCACACTGTCGGAATAATAGATGTAATTGACCACCCGGCCACCGAAACTTACGGGTATTGGGTCGTTGCTGGTGGAGAGTCGCGCTATTTCGCGCGACAAGGAGAGGCTGTCGCCAAAAAGTGTGGTATCAATATTGGCCGATTGTATCACCCTGGTTTTGCTCGAATCGGCGAAAAGAACGGGTACAGAGCCAGAATTGAGCACCGTTTCGCTGATAAATGAATTAATCAGATCATCGAGGGTATGTTCGAGTTCGGTAATAATCCGCGAATCCTGATAATATGCTTTCTGACGAATTCCCTGGAGTTCTATTTTGATGGGATTGTAGATCGCAGCCATTACTTCAATGAGGCTGTCGGCGCTTCGCGGGTTTCCGACCATCAATGAATCTACATTTCGCGCAAACAGTACTTTATTATTCTCATCCGTGATCACGACTGGAATCGTGTGGTTGTTTACCATGATGTGCTGGAGAAAACCATATTCACTCGTTTCGCTGGTGATCAGGAAGCGGGCCATGGCCTTTGCCCATATGTCGACTTTCAGCCTTTCTTCCTGCCGCATATCCTCAAAAAGGCGTTCGGTATAGTTGATCAGCGTCAGTCGTTTCTTGACGGCCTCAGACCAGAGTTGCACTTTCTGCCGCTCCTCTTCCTTGATTTGATTTACAATGTAGTTTGAATACCACAGCGACGCACCCACGATAAGCACAGCCAATATGACCAATACGATTTTCCACTGCTGCTTTCGCGAGTATAGATTCATTGAGAAAACTTAAATGTCCCGGGTAGCAGTGATGCCGATATGACCTGAATTTGGCCTAAAAGTAAAAATCTTTTGGTAGAGCCCGAAAGATTATAAATCGTCGTCCGAATCGAGGTCGTCGTAAATTTTCTCGTCGGTCTTGCTTTTTTTCGATTTGCGCTGGGTTGATTTGGGTTTGTTTGCGGGGACGCTGTCCTGATTGAACTCATCCCATTCCACGCTGAAGCGCGTGCCTTGTTTGGCTGGTGTCGTAGGCACACCCTGGAGTGTGGTATCTGATTTGAACAGTCCAAATTCTTCTTTGAGTATACTTTTAAATACATTTTTCTCTTTTTCCAGTTCACGCTTTCGCTTGTCGCGTGCCGCTTCTTTGTCAAGACTGAAAACCGGGTTGTCGGTTGTTCCGGTCATTTGCATAAAAAGTCGAAGCCCGGTTTGATCTTCGACGATATAACCGAAATCATCGTTTTGTGTTTTACTGCTACGCAACAATTCGCTGAGCCGGAAATTGATGCTGTAGTCTATGTCATTGTTGAAACTGTGCTGACCTGAGAGATTGATGGTCATGGCACTCGAACCTATTTTCATGGCAGGGATGAAGATCATTTTATTCTCGATGCGAATTGAATTTTGCAAGGTGTCAAAAGCCACCATCTGCAATTTTTTCTCAAAAGCATCCACTTGCACCAGAGACCGCCATACCGTACTTTCTTTCAGATAATCGGCTATGGCTTGAAATGCTTCAAGTTTTTTCAATTTTCCTTTCAGGATCATCAGGTCGATTTGCGCCTGAATGGTCTCTTCCCTGAAACTGAGGTTCTGGCCAAAAGTGCCGCTGAAAGTGATTTGCGCATTGGTGCGGCCTTCCAGATGGGTGGAGCGCACGAC
>JBBSDD010000044.1:0-11395 GCA_038249755.1 Flavobacteriales bacterium
AGATTTTCTTCCATACCAACTATATATACATAGGGAAATTCGAGGCCTTTGGATGCATGGATGGTCATCAGGCTCACCTTGTCGTTGTCCCCATCATCCTGATCGGCATCTGTAAGCAGCGCAACATCCACAAGAAAATCACCGAGCTTTGGCTTTTCACCTTCAACCCCTGAGGCTTCACTTTCTGAAAATTCTTTAACACCATTTAAAAGTTCCTGGACGTTTTCAAATCTGCTGAGTCCTTCCGGAGATTTATCAGCATATAAATCGCGAAGCAGCCCGGAAGATTTGGCTATGTGGTCGGCCAGCGAAAAGGCGTCTGTTTTTTCGAGCTGCGCGGAAAAGCTTTGAATCATTGTTGCAAATTCATCCACTTTCTTTTTCGCACCGGAATTAACATCCAGCTGAGAAAGATACGTTGTCAATACTTCCCACAGACTAATGTCCCGTGCGGATGCCATGACAGTGATTTTTTCTAAAGTAGTTTTTCCAATTCCCCGTGCAGGGTAGTTGATGATGCGCTTGAGCGATTCCTCGTCATTGGGATTGGCAGAAAGCCGGAAATAGGCGAGTAGGTCCTTTATTTCTTTTCGTTGGTAAAAAGACATACCACCATAAATACGATAGGGTATATTTCTTTTTCTGAGCGCCTCTTCCATGGCCCGGCTTTGAGAGTTGGTGCGGTACAGAATGGCAAAATCCTTGTTTTTCAGTTGGTTTGTGGATCTTGTTTGAAAAATATCGCCGGCCACGAACATTCCTTCATCATTGTCAGAAAGCGATCTGCTTACGCGAATGAGTTCGCCCTCATCGTTGGCTGTCCAAACAAGCTTTTCAATCTGATCTTTGTTGTTTTTTATAATGCTGTTTGCGGCAGCAACAATCACTTTGGTAGAGCGATAGTTTTGTTCGAGTTTGAACAGTTTAAAATCAGGATAGTCCTTTTTGAAATTCAGGATGTTCTGAATATTCGCTCCGCGAAATCCATATATACTTTGTGCATCGTCGCCTACCACACAGAGATTTTCATTCAGTGCCGCCAGTTTTTTGACGATTAGGTACTGACTGAAATTGGTATCCTGATACTCATCAACCAGGAGGTATTTGAATTTGTGCTGATATTTATGAAGGACCTCTGGAAAATCGCGAAGCAAGACGTTCGTTTTATAAAGCAGGTCATCAAAGTCCATCGCCGAGGCTTTGAACAGACGTTTGTTATATTCCGCATATATTTCGACCACTTTCGCACGTCCACTCGACTCATCGTCAGCCATAATTTCTGCATTTGCGGCATAGGCTTTTGGCGAAATTAGGTTGTTTTTGGCGCCGGAAATTCGACTTTGCACAAAACCGGGTTTGTACATTTTCTCGTCGAGCCCCATTTCTTTTAAAATGGCCTTGATTAAGCTTTTGCTATCAGAAGAGTCGTAAATAGAAAAGTTAGACGGGTAATTGAGTTTTTCGGATTCTATCCGGAGGATTCTTGCAAAAATACTGTGAAAGGTTCCCATCCAGATATTACGCGCCTCAGTACCCTGAACGAGCCGTGCAATACGCTCTTTCATCTCTCTGGCGGCTTTATTGGTAAAGGTTAGTGAGAGAATGTTGAAGGGATCGACTCCCTTTCCGATCAGATGGGCAATGCGATATGTTAAGACCCTTGTTTTTCCAGAACCTGCTCCGGCTATCACCATGCAGGGACCTTCGGTGTTTACAACAGCTTCGCGCTGCGCCGCATTCAGTTGATCTAAATAATCCATTGTCCAAAATTACAATTTCCGATCAGGAGCGTAAGAATATATTATTCTCATTTCCGATTTTTTTGTGATCTGTGATGACAAATGCATATCGGACCTCAAGTAAAAATTTTAGCGAGCTAAAAAAAATGCCGAAATTGGTTTTAAACCAACTCCGGCATGAGGACAATTTGATGATTCAATATTGAATCACATCTTAAAATTAATTTTTGTAATTCCCGGTAATTACAATCGTTGTTCCGAGCGTACCACCAGTTACTGTGCTGTTCAGAATATTTATGAGGTAATTGTTTCCTTGATAAGAAACACCCAAAACATCATTATATATGTCGCCTTGATTGGATGATACACCTGTATAGGTCACAATGACATCCTCGCCTTCTATTGCTGTTTCCAAATCTTCTTGAGTTTCGATGCTATTCCATTGACCTGGTGCAAGTTGAACCATGGTTGCTCCATCGACGCTGATAATCGCGTTACCTCCAGCGTTTTCTACCCATTCCAGACCAAAATTGGATAAGCCAGTTCCATCGGCTCCCCCAACACGCTCCCATGTAAATGGCATAGCGGCCGACAGCGCTTCTGCAGGTGAAATGACGCTCACATCAAAAGTTCTTGATGCAGAGTTGCCAAGTTCATCCGTTACGGTAAAGGTATACGAAGTGACACCCAAATTGGATCCTGAATTGAATTCAAGGGTATCGATGTATAATGCCTCTTGAGAATTTGAAATTGGATGGGGAAAAGTTTCACCGCTTTCACTCGTAGGTACAGGACTTACAATATTCTGACCTACAGTCGATACACTAAAAGTTTCCAAATCAGCATCACCTTTGCGAGCATCCCAGATAAATTGCAGTGTGGATCCAGGTGTAACTGTAATTTCCGCACCAGTAGATCCTGACATATTCTCTGTTACATCCAAAACTGGTCCCACAGCATCAGCTTCTTCGTCATCTGAACATGAAGTTGTGAACATGATGGCTGCACAGGCAAGTCCGAGGGTAAATAACTTTCTTTTTTTCATCTTTAATCTTTTATAATTGTTTTGAGTGTCCGGGATTTATGACCGGCAATCTACTTTTACAATAATTCGGCCTTGTTAAACCTACGTTAAATATATGGCTGACTAAACAGGTCAATTGCCTTGTAATGTGAGTAGTCACATAAATTAAGAGGCTTAGCAAATTTTGATAAATTGATTAAAAGTGCGGCAAATGCTCCTCACAGTGTAGAAGTATTACCAGTTCTCACCACTTTATTTATCGTGCAAAACCTTAGTTTAAGAGTGGCCAATTATATAGGTCATATTATATAGGACATATCAAATGACGTTTGCGAACTTTTTGAATGTGGTTGCTTGATCGTTTTAATGTGTAAGCATTCTTGTTTTGATATCAATCAGCCCAATCCCCCCGCAGTCAATAGAAAATTGATGAAATTATTTGAAAACCAATGTTGGATTGTTCAGTTATTCTTGTACATTTGCACCCCCAATTTAGCCATCTGGGGTTTATTTATCGCGCGAAAAATCTGATTAAGAGCAACTTTAAATTATGCCAACTATACAGCAACTAGTACGCAAGGGAAGAATCGCAATTGTGAAGTCGAGTAAATCGGCGGCCCTCGCATCTTGTCCTCAACGCCGCGGAGTTTGTGTGCGTGTTTACACCACCACTCCAAAGAAACCAAACTCAGCAATGCGGAAAGTAGCGCGTGTGAGGTTGACCAATGGAAAAGAGGTCAATGCCTACATCGGTGGTGAAGGTCATAATCTCCAGGAGCACAGCATTGTGCTTGTGCGTGGAGGAAGGGTGAAAGATTTGCCTGGAGTAAGATATCACATTGTGCGCGGAGCGCTTGACACTGCTGGTGTTGGTGGCCGTACACAGCGACGATCAAAATACGGCACTAAAAGGCCTAAACAAAAATAATCGGAAGGTTTATAAGTCATGAGAAGAAAGACCGCCAAAAAACGCATCATCTTGCCAGATCCGAAGTTCAACGAGGTTTTGGTGACGAAGTTTGTAAACAACATGATGCTTCAGGGAAAGAAAAATGTTGCTTACAACATTTTTTATGATGCCATCGAAATGGTTGATGCCAAATCAGAAGAAGCTGGTTTGGAAGTTTGGAAAAAAGCATTGAACAATATTACGCCAGCGGTAGAAGTCCGAAGCCGTCGTGTTGGTGGTGCCACATTCCAAATTCCGCAGCCTGTGCGCGAAAACAGAAAAGGAGCCATGGCTATGCAATGGTTGATTGGTTATTCGCGAAAGCGCAATGAAAAAACCATGAGCCAGCGCTTGGCTGCTGAGATTATCGCTGCCGCGAAAGAAGAAGGTGCTGCTTTCAAAAAGAAAGAAGATACCCACCGCATGGCAGAAGCAAACAGAGCCTTTTCTCATTTTAGATTCTAGAAAAGCGACAACACAACAGCTATGGCCAAGAGAGATTTAAGATACACAAGAAATATAGGGATAGCCGCGCATATTGATGCGGGCAAAACCACAACCACCGAGCGTATTCTTTATTACGGTGGTGTCAGCCACAAAATTGGAGAGGTTCACGACGGTGCAGCAACCATGGACTGGATGGAGCAGGAACAGGAGCGGGGCATTACCATTACTTCTGCTGCGACTACGCTCGACTGGACTTACCGGAACCAGAAGTACCATGTAAATATTATTGACACACCAGGTCACGTTGACTTTACGGTGGAAGTGAATCGTTCACTTCGCGTTCTCGACGGTTTGGTATTTCTTTTCAGTGCCGTAGACGGTGTTGAACCGCAATCAGAAACAAACTGGCGTTTGGCCAACAATTACAATGTACCAAGAATTGGTTTCGTTAACAAAATGGACCGTTCCGGAGCAGACTTTTTAAATGTTTGCAAGCAGGTAAAAGAAATGCTGGGCAGCACCGCCATTCCACTACAAATCCCTATTGGTTCTGAAGACAATTTTAAAGGTGTAGTTGACTTGATCAACTTCCGTGGAATTGTTTGGAATGAAGATGATTTGGGAATGACATTTCAGGAAGTTGATATTCCGGATGATGCCATGGAAGAGGCTATTGAATACAGGGGGAAATTGCTCGAGGCTGTCGCCGAATTCAACGATACGTTGATGGAGAAATTTTTTGAGGATCCAGAGTCATTGACTGAGCGTGAAATTCTCGACGCCCTTCGTGAAGCGACTATTTCTGGTAAAGTGGTCCCCATGATGTGTGGTTCTTCTTTCAAAAATAAAGGTGTTCAATCCATGCTCGACATGGTTATGGAAATCCTTCCATCGCCTATGGATGTTGAAGCAATTATAGGTGTCAATCCAGATACGGGTAACGAAGAGCGCAGAAAACCAAGTGTTGACGAACCATTCGCTGCTCTGGCCTTCAAAATTGCCACTGACCCATTCGTAGGTCGGTTGTGTTTTACCCGCGCTTATTCAGGTGTTTTGGAGTCAGGTTCTTACGTTCTCAATGCCCGAACAGGTAAAAAAGAACGTATTTCCAGAATCTTCCAAATGCACGCCAACAAGCAGAATCAGATCGATCGTTTGATGGCGGGAGACATTGGAGCCCTTGTTGGATTTAAAGAAATTAAAACGGGAGATACACTCTGTGCTGAAAACCGTCCAATCGTTCTGGAGTCTATGGATTTCCCAGAACCGGTTATCGGTTTGGCCGTAGAGCCAAAAACGCAGGCAGATGTGGATAGATTGGGTATGGCTCTTGCCAAACTCGCTGAAGAAGATCCAACTTTTACCGTGAAAACCGATGAGGAATCAGGCCAAACCATCATTAGTGGTATGGGCGAGCTTCACTTGGATATCATTTGTGACCGACTGCGTCGCGAGTTTAAAGTGGAAGTAAATCAGGGAGCACCTCAGGTTACATATAAGGAAGCCATTACCGGCACTGTTGATCACCGCGAAGTTTACAAGAAACAAACGGGTGGTCGTGGTAAATTTGCCGATATCTCTATTAAGATTGAGCCAGGCGATCCTGAGAAACCAGGATTGATTTTCGAGAACGTCATCAAAGGCGGTAACATTCCACGTGAATTCGTTCCTGCTGTTGAAAAAGGATTCAAAGAATCCATGAAAAATGGTGTCCTTGCCGGTTTCCAGGTTGACAGTTTGAAAGTAACATTGGTCGATGGATCGTTTCACGCGGTCGATTCCGATCAGTTGTCATTCGAATTGGCGGCCAAAGTTGCCTACAGAACAGCGCTGCCAAAAGCGAAACCTGTACTTCTTGAGCCAATCATGAAAATTGAAGTATTGACCCCGGAAGAAAACATGGGGGATATCGTAGGTGACCTGAACCGTCGTCGCGGCCTCATTGAAGGTATGGGCGACCGCGCTGGTGCAAAAGTTATCAAAGGTAAAGTGCCCTTGTCGGAAATGTTCGGATATGTGACTTCACTCCGAACAATGTCTTCAGGACGTGCTACTTCAACCATGGAATTTTCTCACTATGCAGAAGCGCCGAGAAATATCTCTGATGAGGTGATTGCAAAAGTCAAAGGAAAAAAAGTAGAAGCATAATAACCCCGCAGTATTCATAACGATGAGTCAGAAAATTCGCATAAAACTAAAGTCATACGATCACAACCTGGTTGACAAGTCAGCTGAGAAGATCGTCAAGACTGTGAAATCCACCGGTGCGGTGGTGAGTGGACCAATTCCATTGCCCACCCACAAACGAATTTACACCGTGTTGCGTTCACCGCACGTCAACAAGAAATCACGCGAGCAATTTGAGTTGTGCGCCTACAAGCGGCTACTCGATATTTACAGCTCATCATCGAAAACAGTAGATGCGCTCATGCGTCTCGAACTGCCAAGTGGTGTTGAAGTTGAGATTAAAGTTTGATAGTTTAAATTAAGAAAATGCCAGGATTAATAGGTAAAAAAATCGGAATGACCAGTACGTTCGACAGCGAGGGAAAAAACTTCGCTTGTACGATCATACAGGCTGGTCCTTGCGTTGTTACGCAAGTGAAGACCGGAGCAACGGATGGCTATGATGCCGTTCAGTTGGGCTTCGGCGAAAGGAAGGAGAAAAGTACTCCCGCTCCACTAAAAGGGCATTTCAAAAAAGCCAAAACCACACCGAAGCAGAAACTTGTCGAATTTTCGGGTTACAAGGACACGCTTAAGCTTGGTGATGAGGTGGGTGTGGATATTTTTTTCGAAGGTGAATTTATCGATGTAGTCGGTAAAACCAAAGGAAAAGGATTTCAAGGTGTTGTGAAACGTCATGGATTCGCTGGGGTTGGTCAATCCACCCACGGTCAGCACAACAGATTGCGGGCTCCAGGTTCAGTTGGTGCAGCCTCATATCCAGCCCGTGTCTTTAAAGGCATGCGCATGGCAGGGCAAATGGGAAATACTCAGATTACTTTGGAGAATATCCAGGTGATGAAGATAATTCCTGAGCAGTCCCTGCTGATTGTTAAAGGTTCTGTTCCCGGCCCAAAGGGTTCGTTCGTAATTTTAGAGAAAAACTGATGGAACTAGCAGTATTAAATATAGAGGGCAAAGAGACCAAAAAGGTTAAGCTCAACGAAGAGATTTTCGGGATCGTTCCAAATGATCACGCCATTTATCTCGACGTAAAACAGTACGGTGCAAACAACCGTCAAGGCACGCACAAAGCAAAAGAGCGGGCTGAGATCAAAGGCAGCACCAGGAAGATTAAAAAGCAGAAAGGTACTGGTGGAGCCCGCGCGGGAAGCATTAAGAATCCTTTGTTCAGAGGTGGTGGTCGTGTATTCGGTCCACGCCCGAGAGACTACAGCTTCAAGTTGAATAAAAAATTGAAAATTCTTGCGCGTAAGTCAGCTTTAAGCTACAAAGCGAAGGAGAATTTGATCACCGTAGTGGAGAATTTTTCCCTTGATGCGCCCAGAACGTCTGCTTATCTCAAGATAATGAATGCGTTAAAGGTTGCAGATCAAAAACCACTTTTCGTATTGGGAGAAGGCGATAATATGCTATCTTTGTCCTCCCGAAACTGTCAGGGGCATAAAGTAGTGTCAGC
Source organism: Flavobacteriales bacterium (assembly GCA_038249755.1). Lineage (GTDB taxonomy): Bacteria > Bacteroidota > Bacteroidia > Flavobacteriales_D > Cryomorphaceae > JBBQZU01. The sequence continues at coordinate 7,806 of JBBSDD010000044.1, forward strand.
CAGTGACTTGTGCACCTATGACATCCTGCGACACAAGTCTTTAGTGATTTCTGAAGCTGCGTTGCCGGTAATAGAAAGCACATTAAACCGATTTAAACGATGAGCCAGATTATAATCAAACCGATCATCACAGAAAAGATGACGGCTGCATCAGAAGACCTGAGCCGCTTTGGTTTCATGGTAAAGTATGATGCGAATAAATTGGAAATCAAGCATGCCATTGAAAAACTGTACAGCGTGAAAGTTGAAAAAGTTTGGACCATGCGCTATGCCGGTAAATCCAAAAGCAAGTTTACCAAAAACGGTTTGATATCGGGAAGGTCCGGAGCTTTCAAAAAAGCGACAGTGTCGCTTGCTGAAGGTGAAACCATCGACTTATACAGCAATATTTAATACGACCAGCAATGGCAGTTAGAAAACTTCGTCCGACCACACCTGGACAACGACATAAAGTAGCGAATACGTTCTCTGAAATTACCACTTCAACTCCTGAGAAGAGTTTGTTGGCACCAGCACGCAAGTCTGGTGGACGGAATAACCAGGGTCGGATGACGATGCGTTATATCGGTGGTGGACACAAAAAGAGATACCGGATTATCGACTTCAAACGCGATAAACACGGAATGGAAGCAACTGTAGAGACAGTTGAATACGATCCAAATCGAACAGCACGTATTGCTCTGGTGAAATACACGGATGGAGAAAAGCGGTACATTATCGCTCCTGAAGGTATCAAGGTAGGTCAAACAGTTCAAAGCGGCGAAGGAGTTGTTCCAAATGTTGGAAATGCACTTTTTCTGAGCGAAGTTCCCTTGGGAACAGTGATTCACAATATTGAAATGCGTCCAGGTCAGGGCGGTGTCCTGGCTCGTGGAGCTGGTTCACATGCCCAATTGAACGCCCGTGATGGTAAATATGCCAGTCTGAAGATGCCTTCAGGCGAAACCCGGATGATTCTGGTTACTTGTCTGGCTACCATTGGATCGGTATCCAATGGAGAGCACTTCCTGGAACGTTCCGGTAAAGCGGGTCGTTCAAGATGGAAAGGTCGTCGACCACGCGTACGGGGTGTTGTAATGAATCCGGTCGATCACCCAATGGGTGGTGGAGAAGGTAAGAACTCCGGTGGACATCCACGTTCACGTAAAGGAATTCCAGCCAAAGGTTTCAAAACACGTAATAAGAAAAAAGCGTCCAATAAACATATCCTTGAACGCAAAAAGAAATAATTGAGTCATGAGTAGATCCCTCAAAAAACCACCTTTCGTTCACTACAAGCTTCAGGCTCGTGTTGAAGACGCGCAGTCGACAGGAAAAAAACCAGTTATCAAAACATGGTCGCGTGCGAGTACAATCACGCCAGACTTTGTAGGTATGACAATCGCAGTGCACAACGGAAATAAATTTATTCCGGTGTATGTTACCGAAAATATGGTAGGTCACAAGTTGGGAGAATTTTCTCCAACACGAACCTTCCGCGGTCACGCCGGAAACAGAAAAGATAAAAAACGCTAAACGCCCCTGAGGCCCGATAAAATAGATACCAATGGGTTCAAGAAAAAAAATAGCGGCAGACGCTAGAAAAGAAGCGCGAAAAACGCTTGCAATTGCGAAGTTGAACAATGTTCCTACATCGCCTAGAAAAATGCGTCTTGTAGCTGATGTAATTCGCGGCGAAAGCGCGTTGAAGGCTCTGAACATGTTGAAGTTCATGCCGCAGGATGCCGCACGCCGACTTGAGAAACTTGTGCTTTCTGCCGTTGCCAACTGGCAAACGAAAAACGAGGGCAAGGATGCAGACACGGAAGGCGTCATTGTAAAAGAAATTCACGTGGATAGTGCGCGTATGTTAAAGAGACTCAGACCTGCTCCGCAGGGCCGTGCTCACCGCATTCGCAAAAGATCAAATCACGTAACAATCATTTTAGACAGCGTAAAATAATATGGGACAAAAGACCAATCCAATAGGCAACAGACTTGGCTTCATCCGCGGATGGGATTCAAACTGGTTCGGCGGTAATCACTATGCCGACAAACTTGTGGAAGACGATAAAATTCGGCAATATCTGAAAGTGCGTCTGAATAAGGCAAGTGTTTCAACCATCATTATTGAGCGCACGCTGAAGTTGGTAACGGTCACCATCAAAACCGCACGTCCTGGAGTAATCATAGGCCGTCAGGGTTCTGAAGTGGACAAACTGAAAGAGGAGATCAAAAAATTGACTGGCAAAGATGTTCAAATCAATATTTTTGAAATCAAACGTCCGGAGTTGGATGCCCGATTGGTTGCTGATAGCATTGCACGTCAGATTGAAGGACGTATCTCTTTCCGTCGCGCAATTAAAATGTCCATCGCATCGACCATGAGAATGGGAGCAGAAGGAATCAAGGTTCAGGTTTCAGGCCGATTGAATGGCGCTGAGATGGCCCGTTCAGAAGGATATAAAGAAGGCCGCACACCGCTCCATACTTTCCGTGCTGATATCGATTACGCTTTGTCTGAAGCGCATACGAAAATGGGAAGAATGGGCGTAAAAGTTTGGATTTGCAAAGGTGAAGTTTACGGTAAACGCGACCTCTCTCCGAATATCGAAACCGGAAAAACCCAGGCTGCTGGTCCAAAGACTGGTGGCGGTGATCGTCAGGCCCCTAGAAAACCGCGCGGCGGTGGTTCTGGTGCCAGTAGAGGAGCCAAAAGATAATTTTTAGAACGAGAATAATTTTAAACAGCAATGTTACAGCCTAAAAGAACGAAGTTCAGAAAGATGATGACCGGCCGCATGAAGGGTAATGCTACCCGCGGTGCAACCATCGCTTTCGGATCTTTCGGAATAAAATCAGTTGAAGAGGCCTTTATCACTTCACGTCAGATAGAAGCTGCACGTATTGCGGTAACCCGCTTTATGAAGAGAGAAGGTAAAGTTTGGATCAGAATTTTTCCAGACAAGCCAATTACCGCCAAACCAGCTGAAGTTCGGATGGGTAAAGGTAAAGGAGCTCCAAGCCATTGGGTTGCCGTGGTGCGACCAGGACGGATGTTGTTTGAAGCTGATGGCGTACCGATTGAAGTAGCCCGCGAAGCTTTGCGACTGGCAGCTCAGAAATTACCGGTGAAAACAAAATTTATCGTGCGTAGAGATTACGCAGAATAGTAACACCTATGAAGGCAAAAGAAATAGCAGATCTCACCACTCCCGAAGTAAAGGAGAAGATTGAAATTGAATTGGAAAACTTTAACAAGTTGCGGTTAAATCATGCAGTGGCATCATTGGAAAATCCGGTTCAGCTGCGATTGAAGCGCAAAATCATTGCCCGTTTGTACACCGAATTGGGTAAACGCAACAGAGCGGAGGTTTCCAAATAACAAGTTTAAGCCATGTCTGAAGAAAGAAATTTAAGAAAACAACGCACCGGAGTCGTTTGCAGTAACAAAATGACAAAGTCAATCACTGTTGTCGTTGAGCGGAAAGTAAAACATCCACTCTATGGTAAGTTCATCAAATCGACGAGCAAATTTATTGCCCACGATGAGAACAACGATTGTAATATCGGAGATACTGTACGCATTATGGAAACGCGCAAGTTGAGTA
>JBBSDD010000045.1:0-11323 GCA_038249755.1 Flavobacteriales bacterium
GCGTCCCACTTCCACAGCGCCACCTGTTTGGACGTATTCTAAGACACCTGAAGTATTCGTAAGACCTCGTCGCAGTTGCGAACCGACACGTAAAATCCCTCCTGAAACATTGATAATGGCGGTGCCACCAGCAGAATATTCCAGAAAGTTGTTTTCCGCGGCATTTCCAATTTCCAACAATCCACCCGTAAGGTTTAACGCGCCAGAAAGGAGCAAACCAGTCTGTAAACCTGTAATCCGCAAGGTACCTGCGTTGAGCTCCAAACCGGCAGATGCGGGAATTTCAAAATCGCCACCACCTGAGCTGAGTAGAATATCTGTTGTTGCATTGTTAATGCGCAGCAATCCGTTTTGAAGCGAAACGGCTTTGGAGGGCAGGTTGGTTGGACCATTTACAATGATTTCAGAATTGAATGTAAAAGTTGAAACGGTGCTGATGCCCTTGTCAAGCGTGATGCGACCAAATTTCGGAACATCACCACCTATGCGTATAAAGCTGTGGGTTCCCACGCCGCGCAGCGTGAGGGCAATAAAGTCGTCAGTCGGTCCGGTGGAAAGGTCAAATCCCAGACCATTCGAGAGGTTTTGAATAATATCTCCCCAAACGATGAGGTTGTGGACGATTTGGGGTAAGGTGGCATTTGGCGACAGAACGCGTACCCTCGAATTGTTTCCGTTCATAATAAAATTGCCACGCACATCGAGAATTCGAGGGGTGCCACTGAACAGGAATTGCAATTCTGACCCGGCAGTTGTAGACTGTTTCTGATGAAGAATTACGTCTCTATTCACACGGATGTTGCCATTGGTTCCACTGGGAAATAGCACCTTCGCATTGCCCACAACTTCAAGGTTATTTCTTACCAAAACACTCGGACCAAAACGACTGATGGCAGGATCAGATCCATTATCGCCAGCAGTAACGAAGAGATTGGGGACATTCGCTGGAATAAAAGCGTAATCTGTAATTCCCGACCCCGGCGATTGAATGGCCACAATCGAAGAATCTTCTGAAAGAAATCCACCAATGTCGACCAAGTTCAGGTTGGCGTTGCCGCGGAGCAAAAGAGTGCCTTCGCCTGCAATGGTAAGAATGTCGTCAATATCTGCATCCGCAGCAAAGCTCAAAGTTGGCCGCAACACCGTAATGTCTGCTGCCACCGGGCCATTGAAACGCGGTTGGCGCACAAATGAAGCGTTCATCAATGGAGTAAACCTCACTTCTGATGCAGTGATGTTTGCACCGGTACCTTCGTAGTGATGCGGCCTGCCAGTGGCTGGGTTAAACCCGATGAAAGCGATGTCGCCAGCACCAGGTACAAGCGTATTTGCAGGCATAGGCGATGAGGTGTGGTAATCGAAAATATCATCGCCAACCGAAAATTGACCCAATTCGCTCCAATTTGCCGGATTGTTCCAAACAGCATTGAGCGCGGAGCTGATGGAGTAAAACACTTTTGGACTTCCTGTAAACCGTGCTTCATTTCCCGCGGAGTAACTTGCATTCACCAACGGCGTTCCAGGTCCCGCCAGGTTGGTTTGAACGTTTGCGTTCAACTCATTGTAGAAAAGATCCTTGCTTACCGGGAGCACGTGATCTGTTGAGACAGAAGCAGAGTCCACCTCACGCAGAAAGGGTGCATCATTCAACACCCTGCCCGACGCAAAAAACGCTTCGCTACCATTGATGTTGGAGTTGTGATACGTGAATTGATGGCTTACAATTGGCAAGGTATTGAAATCGCTGTGCGCAACCTTCCAATAAAAGCTTAAAAAGTCCGGGCCTCCAGCCAAATTGGATGTTGGCAATACTTCATCCACAGGCACCACGCGAATATAACCGGCATCAACAAAGCCACTGTTAATGGCAATGGTCGCAGGGGTATATTTTGCGGTGGGACCTGCCAATTCTACGCCAAATGGAAAAAGCGTAGATTGAGCCGGGCCGAAATAAAACTGTTCCAATCCACCTGCTGAGGCATTGCCGCTTGCCACGACCAATCGGTTTGTAAGTGCAGGGGTAGTAACAATAAACGCGTTCAATCCCTCCATGCGCAACTTCAAGTCGCCGATATAAAAATTTCCATTGGTAATCGTGAGCGTTCGGCGCACGGTAAGTCCATCTTCAAGCAAACGAAGGCCGTTGCTGTTGCTCAATTCCACCGAGTGAAAAATACCTCCATCGGACGTAAGTTGTTGCAAACCTGTGATGCCTAGAAAAATAGCTTTTCCTATAGATAGAGAGTCGCCAAACATGGTTCTGTTTACGACATTTTGGCGCAGGCGCACATCGAAAGCATTGTTGATGAAACTTCCGCGTTCGAGGCGAAGGTCGCCTTGAACCTCCAATGCGGTAAGATTGCCGGACACGATTTCCACAAACCGACTGTCCTCATCTTTATCGACCACCATATTGTGGAAGGTTTCCGTGGCAATTGTCGGGAGGGAGAGTAAACTATTACCCGACCCATCGAAATAAGTCGTATTTAAGAGATGCTGATAATTCCCTCCGTTTTCAACCACCATATTTCCCTGCACGTAAAGGTCCATTGGCGCAATCGGCCCGGGACTGGTAAGAGACTCCATCCGAAGCGTGGCAGCATTGGCACCCCTGATCGTCAGATTGTTTCTGATAATGAGAGGTTGGTTTACGATGATGGTGCTATCTGGCAAATTTCCAGATGTACCTCCAGTTATTCGAACGGGGCGATTGGTTCCTGAGGTATTTGATCTTAGGATTTCCAAATTCCAAAGCGGGGCGACCGAAGTCAGCTTATGGGCATCAGTGGTATTCTTCACTTCAGCAAAGATGGTTCCTCCTGTAACATTGGTATTTTCAGGGTTTGAATTAATATAGATCAAGCCTTTCCCTGATGGTCCTGCTACGCGGAGTTCGCCACCTGTCATAATAAACAGGTTGCCTGGAAAAGTAAGGCTTAAAGTATAAAAGTCACCATTTACACCACCGAGTTTTGTTCCGTCGATGTTCAGGACTCCACCATTGATGATAATGCCACCAATGTTTGCTGCCCCGAATATAGACGTTCGCAATTGATTTGCGTTCAATATCCCTCCATCTACCTGCACCACCCCATTTGCGCGGGTGGTTATACCGCTTGTGCAATTTGCATTTAGAGTACCCGCTGATATCTTCAGGGTACCATAGGGGACGATGGCTTGCGAGTTGCCCGTACCAACATCGGGAAAGCCTTTGGCTGCAAAACCACCATTAATCCAGAGGGCAGCGCTGTTGTTGATGTTGTAGTTACCCGAGCCGCTCTGTAATGGAAGAAAAACATTTTCCCGCGCTTCAAGTGTGCCGTTTATAATGGCTACTGAGTTGGTTTGGCCCGACTCGTTTATAAATGCAGAGGCCCCCATATCAGAACTTGCCTGTCCTAAAATGGCTAGTTCGTTGGGATTGGCTGCCGTAAGGGTCAGCACATAGGTGGCATCAGTGCCTTTGTTTACCACAAGCCTGCTCAAATACGTGAGTCCATTCGCTGCAAAATTCTGGTTTTCGACTGCACTGGCGAAGCGTGCGATAAGCCTTCCTGTTGTTTCCGGAGAATTCACCTGCAACCCGAGCGGCGGATTCCGTTGCGTAAACCGAACTTCTCCTCCTTCATTGGAAAAGTTTTTGTTGAATGTCCAAACATGCGCAAAATCCGGTGATGAAACTGTGATGCGGCCTGGTCCTTCCACAAGTACATCTGCATTGCTTAGTAGGGTGCGGGTAGCGCCAAGCACTGTCTGATTAATCCTGAAAGTGCCCTGGTTGATTTCAAAAAAGCCATTGTGGGTGAAGTTTGTCGCAAGGATAATTTCAGAGGAACTATTGGAAAGATTGATGCGCACTTTATTGAGAAGTAGCGTGAGCGGCGTTGAAATGGTAAATCCAGTGCCATAAAATTCTACGGTGCCGCCTGCAGCTCCATCAGCAAATAGCGTTGTATTTCCGAGCGGAAAATTAGATATACCTGCATTTCCCCGGCAGCGCAGAAGGCCGTTTCCGGAAAGGGATCCAAAATTGCTTCCTGTGACATCGTCAAGATCAAGGGTTCCAAAAAGTTGAAGGGAGCTTTGTAAGCGGTTGTTCAAATCGCACAATACGGAGCGCCCGGAGCCTATGGTCACTGCATCGTTGTTGCCGGGAATCGCGGCCCCCGGGTTAACGTAATATGGCGCTGCGCTGCCATCGAGGGTCCAGGTGAGTGGATCGCTCCAATTGCCAGACTGATAGGCAAACCAACTGCGCACGGTTTGTCCCGTAAGCGAACTTTGGATGATATCGCGCGAACCAATGGTATAATACCGCGGGGAACCTAAAACCTGCGTCCCTGTAAGTCTGAACACAAGTTCATCATCGTTGACGAACGTTTCAGAAACGGTTGTAATGCTGTACAGCCCAGAGGTACCTGCCCGGGAAAGCAGTACATAATTCGATGCATTTTGCGGGAACTCCCCATTGATGCCTTCGCCAAAATCAAAGGCTATTTGAACATTGCTCGCGTTTCCAAGTCCATCCTTTCTTATCCACCAGTCACGCTCCCACCTTCCCTGAACGGTAACTGGCAGATCGGTGGCAACTACGGCGTTGGTTACCCCGGCATGGCTGGCGCCTAAATAAGCAAAGGTCCCTTGAATACCACCGGTATTTGCGCGGAGCACAAGTCCGTCCGCACGTGAGTGGCGGTGTTCTGCATCTGATCCATCATCACGGGCAATCATGATCATTCCTTCCCGATATGTGGAAGGCGCCTGAAGCTTATCCCAACTTCCTGTTCCTCCAACTTCGTATTTATTTCTGAAATACGTATTTACCATGCGCAGCATGGCCTTGTTCAACTTCCCGTCAAAGACAAAAATTTCAGCAACATCGCCTGTGTAGGCGTCAGCCGCCACATATCCGCCATTTAGTAAGTTTTGGATGTGGCCGATTACAGCTGTGCCAGAAGCAATGCTCGACTCTCCAGTAAGTATATTGTTTTGTGAAAGTTCAGGCGCATTAATTCCACTACTCCGGTGCCAATATGTTGGGTCAGTCACCCCATCCCACACAAATCCGACATAACGCCAGGTATTCACTGGATTACTCATGTTGCCAATAGTTGTGGCGTGGGCAGTCGAGTCGACGGTGAAACGATAAGTCGACCCAATTTGCGAAGTTAGTATCTGCCTTGGATTCGCATCCGATTCAGCAAAAGAAAAAAGGCCATAATTCGTGTCGTTGGTGCGCGTAATATAAAAAATTGAGACCCCCTGATTCGTAAAGTCGAGGCCTGCGAGGGACATCCTATTGTCAGCCTTGCTAAATTCCAGATATCTTCGGCCATTGGGGCCAGCATTCCTTAATATTGGGCTGGTCGCAGCTACTGCGCTAAAGTCGTTGCCGTTCCCTGATTTATCAATCCACGTGAGCACATCTGTATTTAAACCATTTGTGGGTGTCGATCCATCAAGCCAAAGAAGAAGTTTAGGCTGTGGAGTGCCTGAAGGGTTGTCGGTTCCTGTGGCATTCCCAATCCCCATCGGCCCATACTGACCAAAAACAGGCGAAAAAAACAGGCCAAGCAGAAATACAGCCGAGAGCTGTAATGCGAAAATTTTAGATTTAAAAAGCACCTTCATAGCAGCACAAAATTAGACATTAATCGAACCCGATTAAACAGGAATCGATTAAGTCCCGATCATAAACGTTAATTAATGCATATTGAAGTTTTATGAAATGATTTAAAAATTTGACTGGACCCTATACAAAACTGGTACTGAAAACAGTTCGAATGATCGAATTGAGACGATAAACATTCGCGCGACACCGGCCTTGCTGTAGAAGTACAAATTATTGACATTCATAAAACACATAAAATAGCACACGAAGATAGTGTTTTTAGCGCTAAAACCATCATATTACCCGATGAATGGAGTTTCACGCAACATCGCTGCTATTGGTGCCGTCATTCTTCGGACTTGGCAATGATTGGATATAAGCAGGAATACCTTACCACAGCATACGTCAAATCCAAAAGTGAAGGCTCCCCTTGAGAGATAGAAAACTGAAAGAAAGTTGGAACGCGTTTAAAGCTTTGCTGCCTTGAACGTATTCATCAGCAATGCCACCCGGGTCATTGGACCCACGCCACCGGGTACGGGGGTAATGGCGGAAGTTTTGACCGATACCTCATCGTATTGAACATCCCCTTTCAGGGCGAAACCGCTGATTTTTGAAGAATCAGGCACCCGCGTAGTTCCCACATCAATTACCACCGCGCCCTCTTTAATCATATCGGCTTTCACAAACCCCGGCCGTCCGAGTGCAGAAATTAAGATATCGGCCTGTCGTGTAATGGCTGACATGTTTTGGGTTTTGCTGTGACAAAGGGTGACAGTGGCATTGGCATAAGCCGCATTTCGCGAAAGCAAAATACTGAGGGGAGAACCCACAATATTGCTTCGGCCTATGATGACGCAATGTTTTCCGGAAGGATCAATTCCGTTGCGTTTCAAAAGTTCTATAATGCCGGAAGGCGTGGCCGGAAGAAATCCAGGAAGGCCCAAAGCCATTCTGCCCACATTGGTGGGATGAAATCCATCCACATCCTTGTTTGGATCAATGGCTGTGATCACTTTTTGGGTATCGATGTGGTTTGGAAGGGGAAGTTGAACGATAAATCCATCTATCTCGTCATTCGCATTGAGCTCTGCGACAAGCTGGAGAAGTTCGGATTCTGTAATCGTATCAGGTCGGCGGATGAGCGTGGAACCGAAACCAACTTCTTTGCAATCTTTTACCTTAAAACTGACGTACGTTTCGCTTCCGCCATCATTGCCCACAAGCACCGCTGCCAGGTGGGGAATTTTGTCTCCCCTGGCCTTGATTTTCTCTACCTCGGCCGCCAGCTCCAAACGAATTTGCCTGGCGGTTTCTTTTCCATCCAATATTTTAGTGGTGCTCATATTTCCAGCTCGGTGATCGCTTTACATTCCAGGAATCTTTCCTTTCATACCGCCCATCTGTTTCATCAGGTTGGCCATATTGCTCTTATTGGACATGAGTTGCATCATTTTTCGCGTTTCCTCAAATTGCTTGACGAGTTTGTTTACATCAGCGATATTGGTGCCGCTGCCCTGGGCAATTCTCTTGCGCCGACTTCCGTCCAAAATCTTATGATCTTCTCTCTCAGCGGGAGTCATAGACCGAATGATACATTCAATTCCTTTGAATGCATCGTCGTCGATGTCCATATCCTTCACGGCTTTTCCCATGCCCGGAATCATTCCCATCAAATCCTTCATATTTCCCATTTTCTTGATCTGCTGTATCTGATCGAGAAAATCATTGAAATTGAATTCGTTTTTGGCGATTTTTCGCTGGAGTTTCCGGGCTTTTTCCTCATCATAATTCTCCTGTGCCCGCTCCACGAGCGACACGACATCACCCATTCCGAGTATCCGATCGGCCATCCGGTTGGGATAGAATATGTCGAGCGCTTCCATTTTCTCACCGGTCCCGACAAACTTGATCGGCTTGTTTACCACTGAGCGAATTGATAGGGCAGCACCACCCCTTGTATCTCCATCGAGTTTGGTAAGGACCACGCCATCAAAGTTCAGGCGATCGTTGAAGGATTTTGCGGTGTTTACCGCATCCTGACCCGTCATGGAATCGACTACGAACAATGTTTCAGAAGGATTTATCGCGCGTTTTACGGCTTCAATTTCCTTCATCATGGTATCATCGATGGCCAGTCGACCGGCCGTATCGACTATCACCACATTAAAATTGTTACTTCTGGCGTGAAGTATGGCTGCTTCTGCGATTTTCACGGGATTCTTCTCGTCCCGGTTTGAAAAAACTTCGACGCCTATTTGCTCTCCCACCACGTGAAGCTGATCGATTGCAGCGGGTCGGTAGACATCGCAGGCCACCAACAAGGGGCGTTTGCCTTTCTTGGTTTTGAGGTAATTGGCCAGTTTTCCTGAAAAGGTGGTTTTACCCGAACCCTGCAATCCCGACATCAGAATCACAGCGGGATTGCCCTTCAAATTAATCTCTTCATGTTCTGAGCCCATCAGCTCAGTGAGCGTCTCTTGGGTAATTTTGACGAGCAACTGGCCGGGCTTCACCGCAGTCAGAACGTTCCGTCCAAGGGCTTTTTCTTTTATTTCGTTTGTAAAATCCTTTGCTGTTTTAAAATTCACATCGGCATCAAGAAGGGCGCGGCGCACTTCCTTGAGCGTTTCAGCTACGTTTACTTCTGTAATTTGACCCTGGCCTTTGAGAATTTTAAATGCGCGGTCAAATTTATCGGTAAGATTATCGAACATATCGGTGACATTTTAGGGCTGCAAAGGTAAAAATTCCGGGTTCAAAACCACGGGCTACATGCGATCGGGAGCGTCAATTCCCAAAAGCTTCAACCCGGATTTGACAATTTTTCCAACGACAGTAACGAGTTGAAGTCTGTAAATTTTCAATTCTTCTGTATCTGCCTGCAGGATGGATACATTCTGATAAAATGAATTAAAGTCTTTGACGAGGTCGAAAATATAATTGGCCAGACTGGCTGGATTATACGTTTCGGCAGATTCTTGAATCACTTCGGGATACTGATAAATTTTCAACTGAAGGGTGCGTTCCAGTGAATTCATTTCCACAACCTGGGCTTCCACAGAAAGTTTATGGTCATGCTTTCGCAAAATGGATTGAATGCGCGCGTGGGCATATTGGATAAATGGGCCCGTATGACCATTAAAATCGATACTTTCCTTTGGATCAAAGAGCATATTTTTTCGCGGATCGACCTTCAGTAGAAAGTACTTCAACGCTGCCATGCCAATCATTTCGTAGAGCGCCTCACGCTCTTGATGGTCAATGCCTTCGAGTTTGCCCAGAGATTCTGTAATTTCCTGCGCAGACGTTACCATCTCTTCCATGATATCATCGGCATCGACCACCGTGCCTTCGCGCGATTTCATTTTGCCCTCAGGCAATTCCACCATTCCATATGACAGGTGGTGGCAGTGACTGGCCCACTTATAGCCCAGCTTTTGCAAAACAGCAAAAAGCACCTTGAAGTGGTACTCCTGCTCGTTGCCCACGGTATAAACCATTTGTTCAACTTCCGGAAAATCTTCATAGCGCAAAATAGCTGTGCCAATATCCTGGGTCATGTACACCGAAGTTCCATCGCTTCGCAACAGCAGCTTCTCATCCATGCCATCATCTTTCAGATCGACCCATACAGAGCCATCGGGGCGTTTGGTAAAAATCCCCTTCTCTACGCCCTTCAATGCGACATCCTTGCCAAGACTCCATGTATTGCTTTCGTAATAAAGTTTGTCAAAATCAACGCCCATCCTTTCGTAGGTGTTTTGAAAACCTCCGTAAACCCAACCGTTCATTTTCTCCCAGAGGGCGTATGTTTCCGGATCGTTTTTTTCCCATTTTACCAAGGTTTCCCGGGCTTCCAACATCAGGGGTGCCTGATTTTCTGCCTGCTCTTTTGTCAGCCCCACTTCCATTAATCCGGCTATTTCCTTCTTATATGCCTTGTCAAAGGCAACGTAATATTTTCCGACAAGGTGATCGCCTTTCATGCCGGAGGACTGTGGTGTTTCTCCCGCTCCAAAATTTTTCCAGGCCACCATGGACTTACAAATGTGAATTCCGCGGTCATTGATGATCTGCACCTTGGCGACCTGATGTCCGGCAGCCTTCAAAATTTCAGAAACTGAATAACCCAGGAACACGTTGCGCAAATGTCCGAGATGCAATGGCTTGTTGGTGTTTGGTGAAGCATACTCCACCATGACCAGACCTTTTGAACGAGGCTGCTGAAATCCGTAGTCGGATTGGGTCAAGACGTTGGAAAGATGTTGTGTCCAGAAAGAAGATTGGAGTTTGAGATTCAGAAACCCTTTGACAACAGAAAAATTTTCGATCTCCTCTAAATTCTCCGACAGATAAGCACCGAGCATTTCACCGGTTTGCTCAGGAGATTTGCGGGATAACTTCACCATGGGAAAAACCACAATGGTAAATTCACCTTCAAATTCCTTTCGTGTTGGTTGGATTTGAATTGTGGTCTGATCGAGAGATGTTTGAAAAAGAGATACAACCGCTTCAGCAGTCGCCTTCGTTATCTTTGAAATAATGTTCATGAATTGACCTTTACGGGTAAGAAAATTTCGGCAATCATACATCTCGCACTGCCCCCACCCAAAAGTTCGATCGTAGGCAGCGGACTGTGAATGATGGTGGCGTATTTGCTGAGAAGTTCCAGCTGATCTAGGCGCAACGAGGCATGGGCCGCGCTACTCATCACACAAAATTCTTTGCCATCCCGGTTTTCTACTGCCAGGATATTACCCGCAAATTGAAGCATTTGGGCTTCTGATATTTCTATAATTTTTCTGTCGGATGATTTCAGACTGTCGCGCACCACTTGTCGATCCTGCGGATGATCTATGGCATTCAAGCAAATGACGCAATATTTCGAACCGATCCCCATCATTACATTGGTATGATAAATCGGGACGCGTTTATCATCTCTGGAAAGGTACGCTTTAAAAGCAACTCCTTCATAATCAAATCTGTCGCAGAAGGTTTCGAATGCATGAAAATCAGTACGGTCGCTCAAGGCTGCATAAGCCTTTCTGTTTATCCGATCAAGAACAACGCTGCCGGTTCCCTCCAGATAAAGGCCCTCATCCTCAAAGTGCGTAAAATCCTCAATCTCTTTTATTTCAAAGCCAAAATCGTCGGCGAGAATATCAAACATCTCCTCCCTCCTTTCATTTCTTCTGCTTTCCGCAAACATGGGGAAAACCGCTATGCGACCATCTTCGTGAAAACTTACCCAATTGTTGGGGAAAACAGAATCCGGTGTGTGCGGATGTTCATCATCCTGGAATACAATGACGCGCATACCCGCATTTCTCAAATTATCTACCATTTTGTCAAATTCCGTTTGAGCAAGCAAAGCGATCTCTGCAGGTTTAAGACTGGCATTCTCAATCTGAAAAAAATTATTGACAGCGGTTTCGGGATTGAAACCAAAATTTAAGGGCCGCACCATCATCAGGTGGGCGGTAGTCTGTTTATTTTGAAAATCGGCTGTTTTATTTTCGGTCATGGATAAGGTATGATTCAAATTGGCCATAATTATACTTTTCGGTTTCCCAAAAAGGATCTACATATTGCGACAAAGATCGCAATCTCAGCATTTATAGTTCAATGATTTATTGAACAATTCCCAATTTCTATCGGTTCTTCAAGGCTTCTGTAGTGATTTCCAAAATATCAAATGCCACTTCTGCC
>JBBSDD010000046.1:0-11052 GCA_038249755.1 Flavobacteriales bacterium
CCGACGTAGGTAAACATCATGGTCACATCGTCATTCAAAACTTCCCAGGTGCCGTAGGGCAAAGTTTGAAACAGTTCCAGGGTGGCCAATACATCGTCAAGGTCGTAGAGCGGTTCGTCGGTTTCTTCCTTTATCGCATGTTTTTGCCGAAAGCCGAAATCACTCTGCTGGATATGTGCAGAATCTGCGAGCATAATCTGGCAGAGGGCCAGCGTGGGTTCGGTGCAATACATGGGGCCGGAAAATCCTTCTTTCACCAGGCGGGGAAGCAGGCCGGAATGATCGATGTGCGCGTGCGAAAGCACCACCATATCAACGGAAGCAGGGTCGAATCCAAAATGTCGGTTCCGGTTGCCACGGGCCTCATCACGACCCTGATACATACCGCAATCGAGCAAAATCTTCAAGCCATCATTGGTTTCCAGCAGGTGTTTGGACCCGGTAACACTTTGCGCAGCGCCGTGAAAAGAAATTTTCATTTTCCGAAAGGTTTGGTATAAATGTAGGAAACGAATTGAGACCTTTGGCGAAAACCAAAGTATGATGGAAGCCATATTTACAGACAATGCCCCCGCAGCCCTCGGGCCATACAGCCAGGCGATACGCCATGGCTCTACGCTTTACATCAGCGGACAGGTGGGTATTGATCCCCTTTCGGGAAAATTGAAAAATGATTCATTGGAAACCGAGGCGCATCAGGTGATGAAAAATATCGGTGCCGTGCTCGAAAAGGCAGGAATTGGCTACAGCCAAATCATCAAATGTTCCATCTTTTTGCTCGATATGGGCAGATTTTCAGAAATCAATACCATTTATGGTTCGTATTTCAAAACGCCATTTCCCGCAAGGGAAACAGTGCAGGTAAGCGCATTACCCGCTGGGGCGCAGGTGGAAATATCGGTCGTGGCAGCGCTGGACTAAACCATGTATTTTCGGTTCACGTTGTAAAGGATGATGAGTATCACACCTATTACGGTGGCGAATCCATAAACCACCATGGTAATCACATTGAATCCCAATAAAACAAGGGGTACGATGATGCCGACTATTTTGGCAATGGTGTAAAACACGAAGCCCGATCGTCGGAGATTCCACATGAGATAAGCGCCATAGGCTGAAACCAGAGCGATAAGGATGGCGATGAGACTCAAGGTGGTGGCGTAATAAATACCGCGCTCCACCGTGATGGAAGCCGATGCCAGCACCTCATCCACGATGCGTGCTGAATTTTCGTCTGCTCCGGCAATTGATTCTGCCACTTGTTCAGAAATTTGCTCCCACTGAGCCTGATCAAAACTTTTGGTTGAAAATATACCGATTACCCCGGTGATCAGGGTATAGCCAGAAACGAGAAATGTCAGTATGCAAAGGATGGTGAGCAGGGTGGGGCGTTTTTTAGAGACCAGCGCTTCGTTGTAGTCGATCGTTTCGTTCATGGGAGTGGTTTTAATAATAGCATGTGAAAGTGCAATTTTTTTTGATTTGAAAAACCCCATCACGCGGAAGTTATGACGAAATTAGACACGAGTGAATATGATCAATTGATTTTCAAAACGTTCAGCGTATTTTTCCAGGTATGAAATAAGGCAGGTAACTGTCCATCTTTTTCCATCACAGCGTATTTTTTCATCCAAACCTGTCCATCGGTTTCCAGCCGGACTTCGCGGCTCCGGTATCCGGAAAGAATTTCAAGTGATACACCAGAATCCGGGGATTTGTGAAGACTTTGTTCGAAAAAATGGTCGGGATGGATGCCGTTTACAGAAAGAATCCGATCTCCAAACCACAAACCGGCTTTTTCGGCAGGCGAATTCATCAGGACATTTTGTACGACCCATTCCTCATTGATCCTGTCTATGCGGCTACCCCATGCGGCATCGCGAAAATTTGCGGAAGCTTCTTCCCGCACCTCCAACCCTATCATATCGAGTGCTTCCAAAAAATATCCATAGAGTTTTCCCCTGTTTTCAATTACGTCGGCGCGAAGATGATCCCAAGGCAAATCACAGGTTGCTTTAAGACCATTCCACCAATCATCTTCCGTAAATCCGGAAGGGCCTCCATACCGATTGATAAAATCCCGCATATAATCGCTCAGGCAAATGCCGGCGCCCTGGAGCAACCACACATCGCAAACGAATGACAACAAGGCGCCTTCGGCATAGATGCTCACCCTTCTACGCGGTTGACTTTTGATATATCCATCTGTCCAGGTATCTATTGAGGCATCACCGAGCGACAGATGGAAGCGCCCCTCATTCTCCAAATGGCGTTGCACATGGGTGCTCAGCTCGTTCCAAAACTCATTGTCTGAAAAAATCCCTGATTGCCAAAGTATCCAGTCGCCCATATACGTCGTAACGCCCTCTGCGACATAGCCCAGCCGGGAGTGGTTGGGTTGGGTAAAGTCATACGGACTCCAATTTGCCGGGCGCAGGTATTTCACATTCCAGGTATGGTACAACTCGTGGGACGAAACGCCCAAAAGTTCACGGTAGAGCAGTTCCTGATTCAAGTCGGCCATTGGGCCGATGATAATCACCGTGCTTTTGTCGTGCTCCACCCCGTGATAGGCGCGTACAGGCAGGAAAAGCAGCAGAAAATGGTACTGATCGACCGGAAAAGATCCAAAAGCCTTGTATTGCACTTTCGTAAATGCCCGAAAATCCGCGAGTAGTTTTTCCTCGTCATCCAGCTGACCTCCATTGATATGGATGAAAAAAGGTGTGTCATCAATTTCGTATTTCAGGGTGCGAAGATCGGCAGAGGCGAGGATGGGCGTGTCAAGCAATTCCTGGAGATTGGCCGCTATGAAAGTGACTTTGTTGTCCTCCTGGCCTTCGTCAGTATCCGACTCAAATGAGGTCCCATATTTCCAGCCTTCGGGCAAAGTGAGGGCGAGGCGCGACGAAATCTTTTCCATTCCAACGGGATACACGAGGCAATTCACAGGATTGATGAGCAGAATTTCGGGATCAAAAAAGGTATTTCCGGCTGTCAGTTCACCAGCGTAATTAATATATGAAAGTGAAACTTCTGCGCCTGGCGTGGTTTGAATTTCAAGCAAGTGGGCACTCACTTTTCGGCTTTGCAAAGGCTCCCCGTTTGATGTTGCCGAGAAGTTGATATAATTTCTCGGAAAGTTGCCCGGTTCGTAGCGACCTGGCCTCCAGTAGGGACTTTGAATTTTTACGATTTCAGTTTCTGCGGTGAAAGTGCAGGTTATTTCGAGTTGGTGTTTATACGGGCAGGCTGCATGGATTTGGTAAAAAATCATTGATGAAGTCATTTGATTTCAAAAGTAAAAATAATTGACCGGATTAACTTTTTACCTTTCGGGAAACCAAAGTGGCCGCGTGAAAGCAATTTCCATCAACCGACAAATTTCAAACCACCAGGCTATTTTGAAACCCATTCTTCGGATATTGGCATTTTGTATTTTATTTCTTTTTGTCGGCCTTCCGGCAAAAGCGCAGGACGATACGCCCACTTATTTATATCAAAACTGGTTGGGGCTCATGACATCCACCCAGATTTCTGAGCGCTTTTCGCTGTGGAATGATGCGCACTATGTCAACAAATCTTTTTTCATTTACCGCACCGGAATCACCTACCATTCCAAACAAAACCGGACTGTGACGACAGTCGGTTACGCGCGTCTCCTTCTCACCGCGCCCTTTTCGGATGGCAATTTGGTAAGAGATGAACACCGACCCTGGGCACAAATCATTTACAGGCTTCCAGGCGGACCGAAATTTGGTACCAGTTTTCGTTTTCGGTATGATGCCCGGTTTCGGGAAAACCTGTTGGTCAATGAAACCGGATCCGGCTATGATTTGAGTCACCGGTTTCGGTTCAATGCCGTAGTGCGGTACAATTGGGGTAAAGTGCTGACTAAAAACCACGATTTCACGACAAGTCTGCTCAATGAATCGCTGTTTATGGATGGTTCGGCGATCAATCAAACCCTTTGGGAACACCGAACTTTTCTGATGTTTGGACTCAGCAAAGGTGGGAATACATACTCGATGGGCTATGTAATGCGCTTCATGGATTTGAATCCATCACTTACACGAATCAACCATGGTCTGGTGCTCTGGGCCACCATTCATTTCGATTTACGAAAAATACGCCGACCGTCTTTGATTATCCATCCCACAGATCATATATGAGTGAAATGATTGAAAGACCATTTAATATTTTGTCCCCATCTCACGATTTAGCTTGAAGCTCATACCCAATTTAAAGCGCAAGATTTGCTAAATTTGCCGCCGATTAAAGCGCATTAGAAAATCAATCTCATGAAATACGATATTATAGTAGTAGGAACCGGACCGGGTGGATATGTTACCGCCATTCGCGCAAGTCAGTTGGGTTTTAAAGTGGCCGTGGTGGAGCGCGAATCTCTGGGCGGCATTTGCCTGAATTGGGGGTGCATTCCGACCAAAGCTTTGTTGAAAAGCGCCAATGTATTTGAATATATCAACCACGCAGCCGATTACGGGATCACCATCGAAAAACCGAAAGTTGATTTTTCAAACATGATCAATCGAAGCCGTGGTGTGGCCGATGGGATGAGCAAGGGTGTGACCTTCCTGATGAAAAAGAATAAAATCGACGTGTTGATGGGCAATGGACTAATCAAGCCCGGCAAACGCGTGGAAGTAACTGACGGCGATGGAAAGGCCACAACGTATGATGCGGACCACATCATCATCGCAACAGGTGGTCGGGCCAAAGAATTGCCCAACGTGAAAGTTGATGGCAAAAAAATCATCGAATACCGCAAAGCCATGTCACTGGATAAACAACCGAAAAAAATGGTTATCATGGGCAGCGGCGCCATCGGTAGTGAATTTGCCTATTTCTACAACGCCATCGGAACGGAAGTAACCCTGGTGGAATACCTCGACAATGTGGTGCCGCGCGAAGACGAGGAAGTGTCGAAACAATTGGGACGTTCCTTTAAAAAATCGGGTATCAATGTCATGACCGGTGCTGCTGTTGACAAAGTTGACACCTCAGGCAGCGGTTGCAAGGTGCACATCAAAACCAAAAAAGGCGATGTGATCATTGAATGTGATGTGATTTTGAGCGCCGTCGGCATGACTGCCAATATCGAAAACATAGGTTTGGAAGATGTGGGAATCGTAACCGACAAAGGGTTGATTAAAGTGGATGAATTTTACAAAACAAATATCCCGGGTTACTACGCCATTGGCGACTGTGTGCCAGGACCTGCACTGGCACACGTGGCGAGCGCGGAAGGCATTGTTTGCGTAGAAAAAATCAAGGGCGAACACGTTTCTCCAATCGATTACGGCAACATTCCAAACTGCACATATTGTTCGCCCGAAGTGGCATCTGTGGGATTGACTGAGGCACAAGCAAAAGAAGCCGGGCACGAAATCAAGGTTGGCAAGTTTCCATTTTCTGCTTCAGGAAAAGCCAAAGCAGCCGGTCAGAGCGACGGATTTGTAAAACTGATCTTCGACGCCAAATATGGCGAACTGCTCGGCGGTCACATGATCGGAAACAACGTCACCGAAATGGTGGCCGAGTTGGTTTCTATCCGAAAACTTGAAACCACGGGGCACGAAATAATCAAAACCATCCACCCCCACCCGACTATGAGCGAAGCCATCATGGAAGCGGCGGCGGCGGCGTATGGTGAGGTGATTCATTTATAAGCAGGTTGAGTTAGGCAATTGCCGACGAAACATAAATGCAAGTTGAACTCAAAAAATCCGGTCTCTGTGCCGGATTTTTTTTTGCATCTGCTCCTGTAGGTTTTAAAACCTTTGCTGAAATAATCACATGGCGAGTCAACGATGATTGCATTTCTTTCAATCCTTTTCAAGTTTATTTGAAAAAAATAATTCTTTGTGAAGAAAAACCGGAACTTCACAAAAACGTTTTACAACCAACACTAAAATAAAACACAATGGCCACTCTTAGATTGGGCGATGAAGCCCCTGATTTTACAGCAGAAACCTCCGAAGGAAAAATTAATTTTCACCAATGGCTCGGCGACAGCTGGGGGATTCTATTTTCACATCCGGCTGATTTCACGCCAGTCTGCACCACTGAATTGGGTACAGTTTCTAAGTACAAAGCCAAGTTTGACAAACGAAATGTGAAAGTGATGGCACTGAGCGTCGATGGTCTTGAATCGCACGAAAAGTGGATCAAAGACATCAATGAAACCCAGGATACCACTGTGAATTTCCCAATTATCGCTGATGAAGACAGGAAAGTTTCAGATCTATACGATATGATTCATCCCAATGCGAGCACAAACCTGACGGTGCGTTCGGTTTTTGTGATCGGCAATGACAAAAAGATCAAATTGATGATTACATATCCGGCATCCACGGGCCGCAATTTTGATGAATTGTTGCGCGTGATTGACTCATTGCAACTTACGGCATATCATAAGGTTGCTACTCCTGCCAATTGGCAAAATGGCGATGACTGTGTCATCGTTCCAGCTGTTACAAATGACCAGATTCCCGGTCTTTTCCCGAAAGGGTACACAGAGATCAAGCCTTATTTGAGGATGACACCACAGCCGAATTTGAATTAACTTTTTAGTCCTTTTCAGGCATTGGGTTTCAATAATCTGGTAGATTTAGCGTCATGATAGGAATCATAGGTATGCAATTATCCATATCTTTCAAGTCTGCATTTTTGAAAACACCTATGAGAATTCTTTCCACCTGCTTGCTGTTTGGATCAGTGCTCTTATTTTCCTGTACAAAGGATGACGAACCCACTTTACCAGACAATCCAGATCCGGTAGATCCGGTTGACACGACAACCTTTTCTCCAGTGATATTTGATCCGGCAGAAGTTCCCTATCCCAATCTTTCAGATTACAACTTCTACGAGGGTCCGCTTGCCGATATGAAACCGGTGGAAGGGGTTTTGCCTTACGATCTTAACTCTGGGCTTTTCACCGATTACGCCCACAAAAAGCGCTTCGTGTGGATGCCGGAAGGTGTTTCTGCGGAATACAACGGCGATGAGGTGGTATTGAACTTTGACAATGGCGCCGTGCTCATCAAAAATTTCTATTACGACAACGTATCCCCAAACAACGCCCGCAGAATCATCGAAACCAGGCTATTGTATAAAATCGACGGAGACTGGCATTTTGCTGATTACATTTGGAACGACGAGCAGACCGAGGCAACTTTCAGCTTAGAAGGGGGTCAAACGATGGTAAACTGGATCGATGAAAATGGAGAGAGCCGCACCGTCGATTACCGCATCCCATCTTCAGCCGAATGCCTAACCTGTCATAAAACCAATAGCCTGCCCGTGCCAATCGGACCAAAACCCCAAAATCTCAATAAATCAATTCCGTACGTTTCCGGGATATTGAATCAATTGGAGAAATGGCAAGAAATGGGTTATATCAGAGGCGAACTACCCGTAAACATAAACACCACAGTAGCCTGGGATGACCCCACTGCCTTATTGCTCGATAGGGTGCGCTCTTATCTGGATATCAATTGCGCCCATTGCCACAAGGAAGAGAGCCACTGCGACTACCGACCGATGAGGTTTGCATTTTCGGAAACGCATGACCCGACGAACATAGGTGTATGCGTACCTCCGGATGAAACGCTTTCCCCACAACTAACAAATATTATTGCTCCAGGCAATATTGAGCGCTCCATGATGCATTTTCGTATGAGCAGCACTGATCCGGCCAATCGAATGCCTTTACTCGGGAGATCAATCGTACATGACGAGGCCGTGGAAATGATCGTAACATACGTCAACTCACTTGAGCCCTGCTGATTGTCAATAATCTTAAACCAACATTAAACCTGAAACCATGAAAAAATCATTACTCTTGTTTGCGTTCATTGCAGGAACGCTATACGTAACTGCGCAAAGCACTTGCGACAATGCCCTCGCGGTTACAGAAGGTATTTTCACTGTTGAAGAAATAGCCGGAACAGAAATAGCAACACCTTATTGTATCCCTGACGGAAACCCGACATTGGCTGAATGGTACAGCTACACGTCGGATGAAGACTTAAGTGTCACAATCTCCACAGATCTTCCCCAAAATGCCTTACGTGATACCCGGGTGTTTGTTTACAGCGGATCTTGCGGCGACAGGGCGTGCGTGGCTGCTGACGATGATATTTCCGGCGCCAACTATTTATCTATCGTCAGCTTCAATGCACAAGCCGGAGAAACTTATCTCATTGCTTTCGACAACCGCTGGGAATCCAATGGTTTCGATTTCGAAATTTCCTCAGAAACAATTATTACACTACCGATTCAGTTTGTATTCCAAAACATCGAAACTGCAGGCAGCACCTTGGGAGTCGTAGATATGAACGGAGACTTTTTGGACGATGTGGTCTCTGTGTCAGGTAGTGCGATCAATATTAATTACCAACAACCTGCTGGCGGATTTCAGTTTATCACTTTTGGAAATCCCCCTGTGGCACATACACCTAGTTGGAGCATGGCTGCCGGAGATATTGACAGAAACGGCTACAATGACTTGCTTTACGGTGGAGGCAACGGTGTTTCTTTTATGTTGGCCAACGACAATGGCTTTGGATACACCGAAGTGACGAGTAACGAATATGTATTTTCGCAACGCTCGAACTTTATCGATATCAACAACGATGGTCATCTCGACGCTTTTGTTTGCCACGATGTAGCGCCAAATGTTTACTATATTAATGATGGTAACAATAACTTCATTTTTAATCAGGGCGGCCTTGGTGATACCCCTGATGGCGGAAATTATGGCTCAATTTGGGTAGATTATGACAGCGATGGCGATCAGGATCTTTTCATCGCAAAATGTAGAGGTGGAAACTCTGATGCGAACATTAATCAACTCCATATCAACAATGGAGATGGAACTTACACTGAAATCGGAGAGGAAGTAAACCTTGCGGACAACGTGCAGACATGGTCTTCTGCCTGGGGCGATTTCGACAATGATGGAGACATGGACGTTTTTGTCGGTGCGAGTTCACTTTTCAATGGAGGTCATAAATTGATGATTAACGACGGCACAAATAATTTTATTGATCAAACTGTGGGGTCAGGATTCGATAGCTTCAATGCGACCAGCATCGAAAATGTGGCCCACGACTTTAACAACGATGGTTTTATAGACCTTCATGGCGCCGGAAATGTGATCATGATGAACAATGGCGACCTTACTTTTACCCAAGTGCCTGTTGATCCATCGAACGGTCCTGTGGGCGATTTAAACAACGACGGTTTTCTGGATATTGCAAATGGGCAAACACTTTACCTGAATGCAGGAAATGACAACAATTACATCAAAATCAACACCATCGGTACTGAAAGCAACATAAACGGTATCGGGGCCCGGATCATGGTCTACACGCCCAATCTTGGCCAGCAAATGCGCGATGTGCGAAGCGGCGACGGTTTTCGGTACATGAGCAGCCTCAATGCACATTTTGGAATCGGTCAGGAGACCGCGATTGACAGTGTCGTTGTCATGTGGCCATCAGGCATTGTGGATGTTTACGACAATCCCGATATTAATACCACGCTTGTTTCAAATGAAGGAGAATCAGAAATTTCTGTAGGTGTATCAGACACGTTCTTACCCGAACTCGCCATATTCCCAAATCCGGTTCGTAACCAGCTGATTTTTGAAGCTCCGGTTGATATTTCTGGCAGCCTCATTCGCATTTTTGATGTGGCGGGCAAGAAAGTTATGGAAGGCAGGCTCAACCAAAATCAGGTTGATGTATCAGGTTTTACGCCAGGAGCTTATGTGGTGCAGCTTAGTATAGACGGAAAAAGCATTCAACGAAAATTTGTCAAACTGTAAAATCAGTAATTTTCTAAAATAAAATCCCGCTTTCGCGGGATTTTTTTATTTCAAAAACTTAGCTTGGAGAAATCTCAGTTCATATATGCTGAATACAAAATACCATCAATGGCGAGCTGTCGTGAGATTTGCTTTTTTTGCTTAAAGCAACTAATTGTTTCCCGAAAGGGTTGGGAATAGTGCATGTCAGCTTTGGCGATCAAATGCCACATCGTACTGACGGATTGAACCAGCTCCACACAAAAAAAACATGCATTTTCAAGTCCTGGCTCCTGCTTGTTGATGTGCAACAACAAACGTTCGCGCAAAGTGACCGTCTCTGCCTTGCCGTAATAGATTGGGCTGCCATGACCATCAAAGAGCGTATACAAACCATAAGTCTGTGGCACCTTGATCAGGGCATTTCGCGCGTTGAGTTGAAATATATTTGCAGGTACTGACATAGTGAACTAATGCAAGTACTAAACGGGCAAAGTGCATACAGGTTGCCATTCAAACAAGGAAAAAAAGCAGTGCAAATCGCCTTTTCCTTCTATCAGAAAAATTAATCGATAAACTTCAAAAAAAGGCATTCGAACCAAGGTAATTGTTACAAAAAAATCCTTCCCATCTCCTGAAGTGTTTAAAAAAACCTGGAAAACAGCATATCACTGGCAGCAACCTCAGACATAAGATGATACCCGAAGGATCATGATTTCCGCAGAAATGTATCAAATACCCGTGGAAGAAATCGGGGAGAGTTTTGTGATTATTGACGGCGTTCTATTGCTCATTCCGGAACCGGGATACCACCAATACAACAACTTTTTAAAGCCCACGGAAAATACCACATGTTACGGAAATGCAACAACTTGACAAATACCCGACTGAAAGAAATCCGAATCAAAAAGAGCCTTTGGACCCCGATTGATTGGGGGGTGTTTTATTATTTGGAGTGACTAAAACGTTGCAAACTCAAAAAGGATTGCTTTTTCAAAATCGTGCTGAATAATGATGTATAATCGATAAACATGGACCGGCTGGATTATTTGTCGCCATAATGGCCCCAAAACGAAAGTACCAGAACAATGACCTGATCATCCTGAATTCTATAAATCAAACGATGTTTATCTGTAATTCTTCTTGACCAGGTAGGTACTTTGTAGTGTTTCAATTTTTCGGGTTTGCCTGTGCCTAATGTAGGATGATTTCTTAACTCA
>JBBSDD010000047.1:0-10850 GCA_038249755.1 Flavobacteriales bacterium
TGTAAGCATCTTTTCAGAGCTGGTTACTCTGATTGGTTAAATGATTGGTTAATACAAAAAGACCCGCCTAACGAGGCGGGTCTTTTTGCTTTCCAATGCGTTAGATCAGACAGTTAGTTCGTGATGACCACAAGATATTTTGATGATTCCCAGAATTTACCAGGATTGGTAATCGTCAACGTTTTTTCATTCTCACCTTCCAATTTGTATGAATCAGATGGGTGTACACTCACCATTTCAACCTTTTTTGCGTTTAGTGGAATGAAAAGAGTCTTCGTCATATCAATTTGCACAAAGTAATCCCTGTTGAAATCGTCTTTGATATTTTTGGTACTACCAATACCAATGATTCCGCCTTCTTTTTTTACCACGCTATTGGCTTCAAGATCTTTGTAAGTTCCGATTGCATGGTAAGCTGTGTTCATCGACTCCGTTTGAAGACGAATCATATCGGCTTGAATTTCTGTGCGAAATTCTGCTGAATCAAGCATTTCGTTGAGAATTTCGATGGTGAAGTTGGCGGCTGTCAGGTTTTCCTTTAAATAAGCCACTTCTTCTTCTTTCGAGGCAATATCCGCATTGAGCTGATCGATCATTTTTTTATAAACCGAATTTTCCTGACCATACTTGGCCATATTTTTATTCAGCTTGGCAATGGTATTTTTGTTCTCCTGAAGTAAAGTGTTGATGGCCTGAATGTCTCGGGTTATTTCTTCCCGTGAATCAACACCTGTCTCTAAATCACCAGAGCTCAATTTGATCGATTTCTCTCTGTCGCTAATCATTCCCAAATTTTCCTGGATAGAAGAAAAGCTTTCTTCAAACAAATTGAGGGTAGAGTCTCTTCGATCCAGTTCCTGAGTGAGTGCTTGATTTTCTTCCGACAAGCGTTGCACTTCGGCTGTTTGTTCTTCATTTTCACAAGATACCGCAATGAACGCAGTGAGGGCAATAAGCAGGAAACGTTTCATATAACCAGTGGTTTTATTTTGAATTAGACGTCAAAAGTAACCTTTCCAAAGCATTCTATGAAACTATTTATAAAAGTTAAACAATTTATTATAAATTGGTTATGTATGTCAGCGTCCTATTTATTATCATACTCTGTTCAGATTCTGACGTCAATTTAATTTGGTAGAGAATGATTACTTTTCCCAATTCATATCAATTGACCATGCATCATACCATTTACAGCTATTTCTGTCCCCTGGTTATTTTAGGGTTCTGTTTCACTGCAGACGAGGTACTGGGTCAGGTTGTGGCCTTTACCGAAGTGCACATCATCCCCATTTCGGGAAACGAAATTGAATCAGGAACTTTGATCATTGAAAATGATAAAATCCGGGCTATCGGCCCTTCTGATGAGGTGGATATTCCGGATGGTGCGCGCGTGATTGCCCTTCCGGGAAAAGTGATCATGCCCGGACTGGTTGATTCCCATTCTCATATTGGCAATGGCGATGGTGGTGACAAATCTTCAGCACTTCATCCGGGTGTGCGCATCTTTGATGCCATCGACGTGCATTCCGACACATTTAAAAAAGCGCGGGCGGGTGGAATTACCACGGTCAATATCATGCCCGGATCAGGACATTTGATGAGTGGTCAAACCATCTATCTCAAACTGCGGGAAGCTGTGGTCATTGACGATATGTTGCTCAACAGAGATCCCAATGGCATCCTGGGTGGAATGAAAATGGCCAATGGAACCAATTCACTTCGGCCGCCACCATTTCCGGGTACCCGGGCAAAATCTGCAGCAATGATTCGCGCTCTTTTCGTGAAAGCGCAGGCATACCAGCAAAAAATAGCAAGTGCAGGGAATGATCCCGACAAAATGCCCTCCCGCGACCTGGAAATGGAGGCACTCGTGGAAGTGCTGGAAGGAAAGCGCGTGGTGCACAACCACACCCACCGGCACGATGATATCATTACTTCGATGAGACTTGCAGAAGAATTTGGCTATAGGCTCGTGCTTCACCACATCAGTGAAGGGTGGAAGGTGGCAGACGAAATTGCCAAGGCAAAGATTCCCTGTTCCATCATTGTGCTTGATTCGCCTGGAGGCAAATTGGAAGCCGCTGAACTCCGTTTTGATACGGGGGCAATCCTGGAAAAAGCCGGTGTGGATGTGGGTTATCACAGTGACGATCAAATCACTGATTCGAGGTTATTTCTGCGATCCGCCGCCTTTGGGGTACGTGGTGGCATGTCCCGGGCAAAAGCGCTTGAAGCTGTGACGCTTGCAAATGCCCGGATGCTGGATGCAGCGCAGAAAGTAGGTTCGCTGGAAAAAGGGAAAGACGCCGATTTCATTATACTGTCAGGCGATCCTTTAAGCGTTTACACCCTTGTGGAGCAAACCTGGATTGAAGGCAAAAAAGTTTTTGACAGATCAAATCCCGAAGATTTGAAATTTGCAACCGGAGGACTGGATGTTTTCCGGGGCGAATATTATAACCACCACGGAGATTTTAACCTGATCAAAGCCCAATGAGAAATTTATTCTTCATCCTTCTCACCGGTATTTTTGCTTTCAGCAGCCATGTTTGTTTGGGGCAGAATCACGCGATCAAAGCGGGCAAAATCTACACCATGGAGGGTAATCCGATAGAAAATGGCCTTGTATTGGTCAGCGACGGAAAAATTACAGCTGTGGGAACTCAGGCTTCCCTGACAATTCCGGAAGGATATACCATTCATGAGGCAGCCATTGTCACCCCAGGCTTCATCGATGCACACAGTGTGGTTGGTTTGGCTGGCATTTATAACCAGAAACATGATTCGGATCAATTGGAAACATCAAATCCCATACAACCTGAACTCAGGGCCATTGATGCCTACAACGCCCGGGAAGAACTCGTATCATACCTGAAAGTTTTTGGAATTACCACGGTCAATACCGGGCACGGGCCGGGTGCCCTTATCAGCGGTCAAACGATGGTCGTGAAAACTTACGGCGAAACTGTGGATGAAGCTCTTGTGAATCCATTCGCCATGGTGGCCATGACCATCGGAAGCAGCGTAGCAGACAATTTCGAAAAGCCCGGTACTCGTGCTAAAGGAGTGTCGATGCTGCGCGAAGCCTTCGTATCGGCACAGGACTATCAGCGGAAGTTAACGAACAGCGACATTTCAAAAAGACCCGACAGAAATCTGTCTAACGAAATATTGGTGAAGGTGCTAGAAAAAGAAGTACCGGCGTTGATCACAGCACAATCGGCCCGGGATATCATCACGGCTATCAGGTTGTGCGATGAATTCGGATTCGACCTGATCATCGACGGTGGGGCAGAGGCTTATTCTGTTTTGGAAGAAATTAAAGCCTCCGGCGTAACCGTGGTCGTGCATCCCACCATGGTGCGCAATTACGGCGATACAAAACACGCCACCTATACCAATGCGCATAAACTGCATCAGGCGGGAATTCCTTTTGTTTTTCAAAGTGGATTTGAAGGCTATGTTCCCAAGACGAGGGTGGTGACTTTTGAAGCTGCACTCGCTGTAGCGAATGGGCTGGATTATGATGCGGCCCTGCAAGCCCTGACCATCGATGCCGCCAAACTCTTGAAGCTGGAAGACCGGATTGGTTCTCTCAAACCCGGAAAGGATGCAGATATTGCGCTTTATGATGGCGATCCGTTTGAATATACCTCACATGTCTTGAAGGTATTCATCAATGGAATTCTGGTGAGTGATGAGGCGCGTTAGCTTATCGCAAACATTGGCTGTAAATATTGATTGACCAATTGTGAGATCAAAGTCAGGTCAGGATCATAGTTTTACCTGGTTTTTTCCTTTGTATCGATTTGCGAAGTTTTCTGCACAATATTTTTGATGATTGCATCCAGCTCCTCCGCAGAGGTGCGGATATAATTCAGCAATTGTTCAAGCTCAGAATGCTCCATATGGCCGACGATCAAGTCCACCAGCCCCATCAGGCGTGAAAGCGGAGCTCTCACCACATGTGATTGTGTCCAGGCAATTTCGCGAAGGGTGGCATTTTGAATCTTTAGTTTTTCGACATAGTTGCGACGCTCAGTTACATTCCGCTGGAGTGCTACGAAGTGGGTAACGAGGCCTGCATGATCTTTTACCGGATTTACGACGATATTTACCCAATAAGGTGTGCCATTCTTATGGTAGTTAACAACTTCTATTTCGCAAGACTTGTTGTTTTCAATCGCCTTTCGCATGCGAATTAATTCATCCCGGTTGGTATCTGCTCCCTGAAATATGCGCGGTGTTTTTCCGATTAGTTCTTCCTGTGTATAACCGCTCAGCTGACACATAGCGTCATTGACAAACACTATTCTGGGTCCGGGATGATTTATAGGATCCACCTCCGTGATGATTACACCTTCTGAAGCATTTGAAATGATGGACTCCTGCAATCTGATTTGATTGGCTTCGGCCCTTCTGCGGGTTATATCCTGAATAATTCCCTCAAATCTATAGAGCGTATTACCCAATTTTATAAATTCAGCTTTTATATTCAGTACTTTACGCACGTTATCAGGCAGGACAATTCTTATCTCCAATTCCATTTTTAAATTGCCCAATTGGCATTTTTCAACCTCTTCATTATATCGAAGCCTGTCCAAAGGATCAATTACGTCAACGAAGGCCTTAAATGATTTCGTATTCTTTTGACTTTTGATTCCAGTGATATTCAGAAATTCATTTGAATAATATGTTTGATTCGTTTTGAGGTCAGTCTCCCAATATCCCATTTTGGCAAGGGCTTCGGCCTTTTCAAGACGCAGATTTACTTTTTCAATACGCGCTTCATTCTCCATCTGAAAAGTCACATCTACAGCCAGTACAAGTTCAGCATGAATATTCTGAAAGTTTAGTTTATTGCCTTCAATGCGAACAACAATACGTTCGCCATTTTTCTTTACGTGGCGGTAGTGGCCCCGACTGTATCTATCCTTCCCGGATTTAACCATTTTGATTGCCTCGAGTAAGGACGGAACATCTTCGGAAGGCCGAATATCTTTGATGGTCATTTGAAGAAATTCCGATTTGCTGTATCCGTAATGGCTAATTGCGGCCTCATTGACATCCAGAAAGGCTAAATTATCAATGCTGTAAACCCACATGGGTGTGGGACTTAACTCAAACAACGTGCGGTATTTCTTTTCCGAGGCTTTTAGTTGACCACGAATTTTATTTCGTTCAAGGGTGTATATGATGCTCTTGTGCAAGAGGGAAGCTGTCAACTCATCCTTTAAGAGATAATCCGATGCACCGATGGAAATGGCTTCGATCCCAAATTTCTTATCTGCGAATCCGGTCAGAACGATTACAGGAGCAGATTTGGCACCTTTCACAACCTGATTCACCAGGTCGGCGCCTTCAGCATCGGGAAGTGAAAGATCGAGTAAAATAACGTCAAACTGATATGGTTTCTCAAGGTTTTTCAGGGCATCCCGAAGATTTTCTTCACGGTGTATGATGCAATTTTCGCATTCATCAATGAGAAATTCCTTGATCAATACGGCATCGCCCTCATTGTCTTCAATGACGAGAATATTTAAATTGACCCAGGGATTCTCCATCAGCCTATGCGTTATTGGATTGGGGCAATGTTACAATGGATATCCAAAAACTTTCTATGCTCGAAATTACAGAGATAAAATCATTGACATTCACCGGTTTTGTAATAAAACAATTGGCGTAGTTGCGGTATGATAACAACACATCCTCCTCTGACGATGAAGTGGTCAGTATGATTACGGGGATATGCCGGAGATGATCTTGTGATTTGATCTCGTTGAGAACCTCATGCCCGTTCATTTTTGGGAGATTGACATCAAGAAGAATGAGATCTGGTAGGAGCACATGGCTGTACGGTTCCTTTTTATGTAAATACTGCACTGCTTCCCATCCATCGCGAACGACGAATACTTCATTTAAAATTTTACCATCACGAAGTTCCTCTGTAGTGAGCATAATGTCACCTTCATTGTCTTCAACGAGCAGTATTCTGATTGGATTCATGGTGTCACGCTTTTTGTTGCATTATTATCAGTTGTTTACAAAGGTTTGGCAACGGTAAAATGGAAGGTGGTTCCAACATTCAATTCCGACTCCACCCAAATCTCCCCTTTGTGCACCTCGACTATTTTTTTACATATTGCCAGCCCTATACCGGTGCCGGGATAAGCACTCTTGTTGTGCAATCTTTGGAAGATTACGAAAATCTTTTTTTGAAATCGGTTCTCAATTCCGATACCATTGTCGGAAATGGAAAATTGCCAGTGTGTTTTGTTTTCGGTAAAACGAATTTGAATAACAGGTGATTCTTCTTTCTTGCGGTACCGAATGGCGTTCGCAATGAGGTTTTGAAACAGCTGGAAAAGAGGCGTAGCATAACCATGAATTACAGGAAGATTTTCGAAATGAATATTTGCTTCATTTTCCTTGATTACACTGTCGTTTAAAAGTAGAACATCCCTGACTGTATTATTCAAGTCAACCGATTTGGGTGCTTCTTTTTCCCGGCCTATTCTGGAATAAGCCAGCAGATCGAGTATAATTTGCCGCATCCGGCTTGCTCCATCTGTTGCGAAGTGAATATACTGATGGGCTCTGTCGTCCAGTTCGTTTTCGTATTTCTTCTGAAGCTGTGTGAGAAAACTCGTCACCATGCGCAGCGGTTCCTGCAAATCATGCGAGGCCACATAGGCAAATTGCTCCAGCTCAGCATTGGAAATCGAAAGCAAATGCGCCCTTTCGTTCAACTGCTCATTGAGTCTGATCAGTTGGGACTCATAATTCTTTTGTGCACTGATGTCCTGAATCGCCCCAATCATTCTATAGACCTGATTATTTTTATCGCGCAACTTATATCCACGGTCGGACACAAAGGCGTATTCACCATCCGCTTTTTTTAGCCGGTATTCACTCAGCCAGACTTCTGAGGTTATATCGGTCAGCGCGGCGTTTAATCCATCCTTCACCATGTCCATGTCATCCGGGTGGATCATCGATTCCCATTCTTTTACATCTGAAATATCATCTGGAAAATTGTGGCCGAAGTTTTTTTCAAAAGCCTCCCCCCACAGAATGGTTTTTTTATCGATGTCCCAATCCCAGATGGCATCAAAGGAGGCTTTGCCAGAGAGTTCAAATCGAAGGTTGCTTTCTTTTAGTTCTCTTTCGGCAGCAAACTTTTCTGTTACATCCACCACTGTGGAAATCATTAAGTTCTGATCGTAGAGCGGTATGTTTTTCGCATTCATTATTTTTTTGGATCCTGTTTGCGTGGTAATTTCAATTCCTTCCCAATTCATGCGTTCCGGATCCCTGCTTTCCATATCACGACTGATTCGTTCGGCAATAGATGCACGTGTTTCGGGGTCGGGATATACTTTCCCGAAAAATGACACCACATTGGTCAATTCTTCCTCCGGCCAGCCATAAATCTCACAAAATCGCTTGTTTGTAAGCGTAGTTTCCTGATTGTCTATCCTGTTCACAGCAATCCCAATGGGCAGGTTGTCTAGTGCTGTTTCAATAAATCGGTTTCTTTGCGACAACTCTAATTCATTTAGTTTTTGGTCCGTTATATCCTGTATTGTGCCTTCAAATCCCACCGTATTGTCGGCCCCATCTTTTACCATGGTGCCTTTTTCGCGTACCCATTTGATGTTGCCATTTTGAAGAATGATGCGGTGTTCCGCATCAAAAGGAAGGGAATTTTTAATGGAATTTTTGCGCGCTTTAAGAAATGCCTTTATATCTTCCGGGTGTATACTGTTCAAAAAGAAGTCGAATGAAATGGGCTGCTTTTCTTTATCGATCTCCCAAATCGAATACACCTGATCAGTCCAATATATCTCCATGCTTTTAGCATCAACCTCCCAATATCCAAGTTTGGCAATTTTTTGCGCCGTGTTTAGTTTTTCGTTGGCTTCCAGTAATTCTTTCTGATATCGTTTGATATTGGTAATATCTCGCGAATAGCAAGCGACACCTGCAATTTCATTTTTTATTTCTATGGGATGAATTGAGGTTGAAAACCAGGTCGGGTCCTTTTCACTTGGTTCGTTGACACGAATATCTAGTTGAACCGATTCCCCACTGAGCGCCCGGTTATATAAATTTTGCCAAAGCTTCAAGAATTCATATTCAAAGTCGCTCATCAGCAGATTATCGCCTTGCACGAGATGTTTTCCTGTTTGCGAATACATGCTTTTGAGAAAAGAACGATTGGCCGCGATCAGGTTAAATTTACTGTCAACGCTCCAAATAAAATCTTCTGTAGAATTGATTAAAGCTTCTTTGTCCCGTTTTTCAAATTCTTTTTGCCTTTCCATTTCTTTGCGCTCTGAAATGTCAGAGATAAATCCGAGAAAGTATTCTTCGCCAAAAATCTGTGTGGGTGATATTCCCAACGATACATGTATCTCGGATCCATCCTTCCGCAATGCTGTGGTTTCAATGATTGTATTCAGAATGGGACCGTGTCCGGTTTTGGTATAGTGCGCCATTCCCCTTTTATGGGCTTTTCGATGGTAAGAAGGAATAATCGTGTTCTGAATATTTTTGCCGATGGCCTCTGCAGCTTTCCAACCAAAGATTTTTTCAGCCATCGGATTCCAGTTGGCTATAATGCCATCATTGTCAATAACGACCACGGCGTCAAGGGCATTGTTGAAGATGTTATTCATCTGCGCTTCGCTACTGCGGAGTGCTTCTTCTGTTCGTTTGAGGTCAGTTACATCCTGAATCGTACCACCTATTTTGATCGTTCTGCCTGAATGATCAATAGTTCGTTTTGCTTTTTCCTGAAGATATTTGATGCTGCCATCCTCAAGAATCACCCGATGGGTGTGTTCGTGTTCTCCATCGGTGTGACTAACGCGATTATTAAACGAATCATAATCATCCAGATCTGCCGGATAAAGTCTGCTTATTAAATAATCATAATCCGCCACCGAATTATTCTGATCCAAATCAAAAAACTTAAAAACTTCTTCCGACCAGTTCAGTTGATCTGTGACTAAATCGTGTTCCCAATACCCGAGTTTGGCGATTGTCTGAGCGGCTTTAAGTCGCTTTTCGGTCTCTTCCCTTTTCAGCGATTCCTCTACGCGTTCTGTTACATCCCGGAAATTGTCCACAATCCCATTGATCAAAGGATCATGAAGCATATTGGTGATGGTCGCTTCATACCACCGCCATTCCCCACTTTTGTGTTTTACCCGCGCCACAGATCCGGTCACTGCGAGCCCCGGATTTTCCATGGCTTTTTGTAGAGATCCCAAGATTTCTTCACGGCTATCCGGATGCACGATTTCAAAGATGCTCATCTGCATGGCCTCCTCCTCCGAATATCCAAGTACCATTTCGATGGATGGTGATACATATTTGGTAGCTCCGTCGGCACCAAGAATGGCAATGGCGTCGCTGCCGTGTTCAACCAGGGTTCTGTATCGGCGTTCGCTTAGCAGAATTTCTTCGCGATTTTTAATAAGTTCGGTAACGTCTTTGCAGTTTACAAAAGCACCAACTATGTCTCCACTATAATTTCTGGCGGGCTGGTAGGCAAGATCCATATATACTTTGCCTTCAGGCTTCTCAACCTCCAAATGATAATTTTCTTCGCCACCTGCAAAAATTCTGTCGTAGAGCGCTGGTAATATCGCACGATTTTCCGGCTGCGCATATCGTACAATATCATCACCTACAAGAACATTGATATTAAAAAATTTCTTGTAGAGGATATCGAAAGTCCGGTTAAAAGACAAAATTCTTAATGACTTATCAACCAAAATAAACGCTTCCGTCGTGCTCTCCAGGATAATATCCAGAAAGTGATTCGTATTTCCAATTGCCTGAGGTAAATCCAGATTTAATAACTTTTGTTTTGGCAGCACTTTTGGAATGTATACCACTTTATCTTCAAGCTCACCAGCGGGTGAAAAATCGCTGATAGACCAGCCATTCTGCTTGTCAATAATCTTTTGAAGGGTCTTTTTTTCAGAATTAATTAACGAACGGGATAAACGGATCGAGGTATTTTCAAGATGGGGTATGATTTTTTCAATCAGATTCAATCCATCCATATCCACTTGTACAACAATGGAATGCATTTCCGGTAAGGAATGACCAGAACGTCCGGAACCTCTATTTTCAGATATAATTTTCCCTTTTATTTTTGCCATGCGCTATTTAAACTGGAATAGAAACTTATGTGCAATGTAATAAACTCCTTCAAAAATATTGGCCGATAGGGAATTTGCATCACATTTTTGTTGAAAACCTGTGGGGTATCTTGATGCATTGATTTCTCCAGGGACATTATACGTTGTGCTATCTTTGCCGCCATGCAAGAAACCATTCTTATCCTGGATTTCGGATCTCAATACACCCAATTGATTGCCCGTAGAATTCGGGAATTGAATGTATACTGTGAGATTCATCCATTCCACCATTTCCCGGAGGTAGACGAAAACGTGAAAGGTGTTATTTTGTCCGGAAGCCCTTTTTCGGTCCACGATCCGGAAGCACCCCAGATCGATTTGAGCCAGTTTCGCGGCAAGCTTCCGTTGCTGGGCGTTTGTTATGGTGCGCAATACATGGCCCAACAGGATAGCACAGGTGAGGTGCGAAAAAGCAATACGCGGGAATATGGCCGGGCCAATTTGCGGTACATCGACCATGCATCCGAACTGTTGCAAAATATGCCCGAAGGTTCTCAGGTATGGATGAGCCACGGCGATACGATCTACAAAATGCCCGATGGTGCTAAGTTGGTCGCGAGTACGCAGGATGTGGAGGTGGCCGGTTTCGCTTTCACAAATGAAAGAACCTATGGCATTCAGTTTCACCCGGAA
>JBBSDD010000048.1:0-10687 GCA_038249755.1 Flavobacteriales bacterium
AACACCGCCCCCGGCAAATATATCTGTGGCATATCTTACTTCGAACAACCAATTGAATTTCACTGGGCGTGCGAATGGCATGTCTGTGCGCTGCATCAAGAATGTCGGGGCATTAATTGAAACATTGGATTGCAGTTCAGCCACCCAAACTGGTATTCTTGTCTCAGGAGCAACCTCCGAAGGGGTAAGTTTTACAATTCCATATACTGGAGGTAATGGGGGAGTGTTCTCCAGCCCATCCGTAATCTCTACAGGAGTAAACGGCTTAACGGCTATTCTTGAACCCGGAATCGCAGAGAGCGTCGATTCAGTGACCTATAATATAATCGGAATACCTGAGGGTAGCGGTACAGCATCCTTTGCGCTGGAGGTTGGTTCACAGTCTTGCACCTTTGCGCTTGAAATTGTCAATTGTTCGCAGGTTGAAAATCAGGATGCCAACATCGCTTCTGATAGTTTTGGTGTAGTACTCACCTGGGATGCCATTGAGCAAACAACTGTTGGTTGCGAGATTGAATATGGCCTTCTGGACAGTGCCACAACGATCATTCAATTTGGAGGCAATGGGCTGGATGAATTCACTTTACTCGCTAGTGGGCTTTTTCAAAACAGCACATACCGGTGGCGAATACGCTGCGGCTGCAATTATTCACCCGATGTGGCAATAGCGCCCTGGAGCGATTGGGAAAATTTCTCAACAGAAAACCTTGGTGAACCATTTGGTAATTATCCTGAAGGTACCAACCATTGTCTCCCCGGAGGAGCAGCGGTAGTAGAAGTTCTCAACCCCGCTACCGGAAAGATTTGGATGGACCGCAATCTTGGAGCTTCCCGCGTTGCTGCATCCTATACCGATCAGGCGGCTTTTGGCGACCTGTATCAATGGGGAAGGTTTAGCGACGGACATCAATGTCGAAACAGCCCCTCAACGGCAGACCTTAGCAACAGTGATACGCCAGGGCACGGATCTTTTATAGTGACTGGTTGGGGATTGAATGGTGGTCCAATAGATTGGCGTAGCCCTAAAAATGACAACCTTTGGCAAAGTTTAAATGGCATTAATAATCCTTGTCCGGAGGGTTATAGAATACCAACATTGGTTGAATGGGAAGAAGAAAGGGAGATTGGAAGTTCTTTTGATCTTCCCGGGGGGTTTAATTCCCCTCTTAAACTTACCAATGCCGGATCTCGATTTTTTGTCGACGGTGAGGTATCAGACGGCACTTCCAGTTATTGGAGTAGCACAGTATACTTTGGCCTGGTGCGAGGAATGAATTTCAGTAATGGTTCCAGCTCAATGGGCTACCCACGACGTTCATCTGGCAATCCTGTACGCTGCATTAAACACATACCGGCAATCATAGATTCCTTTGGATGTAATGATGCGACTATCAATCAAAGTCTGGTTGAGGGAGTGCCAGTCGAAGGCGGGAATATTGTGATACCATACGTGGGAGGCAATGGAGGATCATATCCGTATCAATCACTGAGTTATGTCGGTGTAAATGGCCTAACGGCCACCCTTGCTGCCGGTACACTGGTATCTGGCGATGGTTCGGTGACTTACACCCTTTCCGGAACACCTGATGGCACAGGAATAGCCTTTTTTAATATGGAGCTTGGAGAACAATTTTGTACGGCGGGTTTTAATGTTTATATCTGTGAGCAAGTAGAGAATACTTCCTCTTCTATTTTGCTTGAAAGTGAGGCTGTTGTTCTAAACTGGGATGCAAATGAGCAAAGCACTGTAAATTGCGAAATAGAATATAGACAAGTGTACAATCCGATACCCACTACTGTAGAAATTATTGGAGCCGAAATCAACTCTTACACACTGCAAGCAAACGCGGTATTTGCAAATACAGCGTATCAATGGCGCGTGCGATGCACCTGTGACTTCACCCAGGCAGAGGCTACAAGTGAATGGAGTGAATGGGATTATTTTTCGACTGAAAATATTGGAATTCCTTTGGGTAGTTTTTCTGAAGGTAATGTAGATTGTAACCCAAACGGAACTGAAGTCATCGATGTTCTTAACCCTATAACAGGCAGGGTGTGGATGGATCGCAATCTCGGAGCTTCTCAGGTTGCCACCTCACTCACCGATGCCGCCGCCTACGGTGACCTCTATCAATGGGGAAGATTCAGCGATGGACACCAATGCCGAAACAGTCCCGTATCAGCAACCCTGGCCACGAGCCCTGTTCCAAATGCAGGTAACGCCTGGGATGGAATATTTTTAAATTACGAACCGTCTCCAGGGGATTGGCTCCAACCTCCTAATGCAAACCTCTGGCAAGATGTAAACGGCATCAACAATCCGTGCCCGGCAGGATACCGGGTGCCTACACAATCTGAATGGACTTTGGAACGACAAAGCTGGACCCATAACACGATGCAAGGTGCTATCGCATCTCCTCTCAAGCTCCCCGCAGGTGGCCGCCGCTACATCGGTGGTAGTCCGTCGACGCCAATAAACGTTGGAACACGTGGCTTATATTGGTCCAATACCACCGTGGGGACTGATGCCGTCTTTTTGGATTTCTCTGAAAGTGGAGCTACTCTTACAGACTATCATCGACGGTTTGGACGCTCGATCCGATGTATTAAGTATATACCAGCGATACCGGCAGGCATTCAAAATCTGGGATGCACGGACGCCAGCATCAACGGAGCAATTATTGAAGAATCAGCTATTGAGGGCGTGAATGCCACGATTCCGTACACGGGAGGAAATGGCGGCATTTATCCAGGCCAATCAGTGAACTCCAGCGGCGTAGAGGGCTTAACAGCCTCTCTTCCTACCGGAGTTTTGGTCTATGGCAATGGAACAATTGGTTACGGCATATCTGGAACACCTGCCAGCACTGGAATCGCATCCTTTGGACTGGAGTTGGGAGGACAAATCTGCACCTTAGAACTGGAAGTAATTTCTTGTGGTTCGGTGGACAATCTTCAAAGCGCCTTCTCACCGGATAGTTCCGAGATTAGTCTCGCATGGAATCCGCTCGAGCTGACCACATCACAATGTCAGATAGAACTAAAAACACAAGAACATCTAAATCCTGAATTCATCGAAATCATCGGTGAGAATATCAATACCACCACCATACCAGCCGATGAATTATTTCAAAATACGATCTATGAATGGCGTGTGCGTTGTACATGTGATTATTCCACACTATTGGGTCTTGGCCCCTGGAGTGAATGGGCCAACTTCACAAGCGGAAATATGGGCCCTCCTTTCCCCAGCTATCCAGAGGGCTCCGTGCATTGTATCGATGGCGGAGCTATGGTGCTGCCAGTTGTAAATCCTGCTACTGGGAAGACCTGGATGGACCGCAATTTAGGGGCTTCCAATGCGGCCACTGCATTTAATAATGCATCCGGATATGGCGACCTTTACCAATGGGGCCGTTTCAGTGATGGGCATCAATGCCGAAACTCATCCACCACAAACGCCATAAGCAGCTCAGATACACCAGAACACGGTCAATTTATCCTAATCAACAGCTCAAATGCAAATGACTGGCGCAACCCCCAAAACAACAACCTCTGGCAAAGTGTGAATGGCTTAAACAATCCATGCCCTAACGGATACAGAATCCCAACAGATGTTGAGTTCAACAATGAACGCCAGAGTTGGTCCAGCACCACTTACTGGGGAGCGATAAACTCAATACTCAGGCTCCCCTCAGCAGGCCTGCGTAACAGCAATAGCGGCGTGATCTTTCTTGTAGGCTCCAGCGGTTACTATTGGAGCAATACACTTACGGGCGCAAGCGCGCGCGGTTTGTTTTTCAGTAGCAGCAGTGCCACAATGACCAGCAGCGGCCGCGCCACAGGTTATAGCGTGCGATGTATTCAGGATTGGTAAAGAAGTTAATCGTCACATAGAAGGCTCGAATGAATTCTGCCAGTTGAGTAATTTGTGGGATGTACTTGTGGTGTCCCCATCCCATCACTATCTTGTCCCAACGAATTTTGAACAAACGACCTAAAAAGAATGCGCAATACATTTGAAAAAATGAGCGGGAAACGTCGTGCTCCTCGCTGGGTAAATCAAGATACACCTCTCCAACAGCACCTTGTATACCGTACCCTCCGTGTTTTTCTATCGGCTTCGTCGCCTTCCCACTTTCTGCTTTTTTCTTTTATTACGCTTACCTCCTTTGCTATTTCAGCCCAAAACATCACCGGCCACTTTCCTGAGCTCGCTGGTCAAAGAATTTCACTCACGGGTTTTGAGGGCATGCAAACCTACCCCATCGCCAGGGTTGATGCCGACACTGCCGGTCATTTTTCCCTGCCTTACGGCAAAAAAGACTTCGGCATGGGTTACCTCGCCGCGACAGACAATAAAGCCTATTTCGTGGTGCTGTCTGGAGAGGACATTGCCCTCGAAGGAGGTGTTTTTGCCGTGCCTGAAAGCGTGACCTCCACAGCGGGCGAGGAACAGCAGGCCTTCGAACGCTACGCCTCCGAGCATCCCCGCCGCGAGCAAGCCCTCAGCGCATGGATCTACCTGGAGCGGATGTACGCTGGTGATCCCCTTTTTGCGGAAGCAAAGAAAACAACGCAAATGATCACCGAAGAAAAAGCCCGAATTAAAGCCGAAGACCAGGCATATGTGGACAGTCTCGATCCGGACAGCTACGTGCGGTGGTTCCTGCCCACACGCCGCCTGGTGAGCTCGGTCTCCACCGTGGCGCAGTACCGCCCGGAAGAGATTCCCGCCACGATCGCTGCCTTTCGGCAAATGGACTACAGCGACCACCGCCTCTACAAAAGCGGGCTCTACAAAGATGCCATCGAAAGCCACTACTGGCTCCTTGAAAACATGGGCAAGGACCTCGACTCGGTCTTTAATGAAATGAATATCAGCACAGACCACCTATTGGCGAGCCTGGAAAATGACGAAAAGAAGTTCAATGAAATCACGGATTTCCTCTTCGACTTGCTGGAGCGCCACAGCCTCTTCGAAGCTTCAGAATACCTCGCCCTCAAAGCGCTTACGCAGGGCAGTTGCACCCTCAATGACGACCTGGCCAAACAGCTCGAAACCTACCGCGCCATGAAAAAGGGAAATACCGCTCCGGATATCATGTTTGTTGGTGACCGTTTCCGAAAAGGACTTCCCGTTAACTCACCGGCTGCGCTTTCCGACCTCAAAGCTGGACACAAGCTCGTTGTTTTTGGCGCCAGCTGGTGCCCCAAATGCACGGAGGAAATACCGGAGATTGCAGCACACTACGACAAATGGAAACAGCATGGCGTGGAAGTGGTTTTCATCTCCCTCGACGATGAGAAAACGGCTTTCCGCGATTTCGCGAAGGGCTTTCCTTTCCTTAGTTTTTCTGATTATAAAAAATGGAACAGCCCTGTGGCCAATGACTACTTCGTGTTCGCTACCCCCACCATGTTTTTGCTCGATGCGGATCACACCATCGTACTCCGCCCCAACTCGGTGAAGCAGGTGGATGCGTGGGTGGATTGGTATTTGGGGAAGGATAAAAATTGAAACTACGGACGCGGAACCCGGTTTTGTCACCATTTTTGGAAAGGCAAAAATGTCGCCAAAACCTTAATGTGTTGGTGATGTCAGGAAGTGATGAAGCCCTCGTGAAGCGCGATCCGGTGTGGTGTCCCAACTTCTGAACCAGCTGAAATCACCAGCTTCTGCTTCATTTTACGAAAGTGTACTTTCAACCCGCTTCTTCAATTGATTCCTGTAAAATGCGCAGCTTTTATCTTCTACAATTTCATTCATGTCAAAGTTTACGGCGTACCGGGATACCATTCCCTTTATTTCTTCCTGCGTCAGGCTGCGGTGATCGCTGAGGTGATTGGACATTTTCAGCAGCAACACTTCCTGTTCTTTGAGCGTTTTTTCGGCCAGTGCCATCGCCTTGACAAGCCAGTCTTCGGCCATGCGGTTTATTTCCAGATCCTTGTTGTCGCGCAGGTAGATTCGGTCGTCTCCCTTTTCTGTGTAATAGGATCCGGGTATATTTCCCATGCCACTTTCCTTTAGCAAATGCAATAGAAAATTGGTGGCGCTGCCAATATCGCTTTCTGAGCCAGTGGTCTCGTTGCCTTCACCAAAAACGATTTTTTCGGCTGCAAAGCCGGCCAGAAGCACTGCCAGATTTGCGGTGATCTGATTTCTGGAAAAGAATTCGGTCTTG
Source organism: Flavobacteriales bacterium (assembly GCA_038249755.1). Classification (GTDB taxonomy): domain Bacteria; phylum Bacteroidota; class Bacteroidia; order Flavobacteriales_D; family Cryomorphaceae; genus JBBQZU01. Next base: position 6,189 of record JBBSDD010000048.1, read on the forward strand.
ATATTTAAATGCGTCAGCCCAATGGCATCGTTTGAAGCGGAACTGGAATAGACACCCTGCGGAATGGTATTCAGCAGCAGAATGGCTGCAATGACGTGTCCCGATTCGTGCACTGCGGTAATGGCTTGTCGGTCGTCAAGGGTGTTTTGCCTGAGCGCTGTCAACTCGAGTTGCAGTCCGATCTCCGCTTTAAAAAGTGTTTCGCCGTTTGAGAGATAGGCTGCAATCATTGATTCTTCGCTCACAGAAAGGCGAATGGTATCGACGGCAAGTTCTTTGGCGATCATCTCCGCAAAAATGTTTCCCAGTTTTGCGTTTACGAGCTTGTGAACGGTAGAAAAAACCGGACGTATGCCCTGTGTGGGATATACCCCTTCATCGTAAATGGCATCCCGAATGCTCTCGTCATAGACAAGGCGAATATTGTACGCCTCGTACAATTGGTCACCGATCCTGGCCAATTCGTTCTGAATAATGCGTTGATAAGAAATTTTGCTGATGGCTGGAAAAATAATGTGGTTGTTGCCCAGTCTGGAAATTTGCTCGCTCCTGAACCGGCGTTTCAAAGATTCCTTTATTTGCGGAACGTTGATTTTTAATGATTCCTCATAAAAAGTATCGGCATCCATGTCAGGGTTGAACTGGCTGCTCATTGTGTATGCCTCGTCGAGGTTGCCCAGCACAAAAATGAGCGCTTTCGAACAGTCGAGCCACCGGGGGGTAAGACCCAATTGAAACATTTCGTACAAAAAGCGCACAGTTTCTTCGCCATTTAGTTTTTCGAGATGCATTTGCAATTCTGTGACTGACGGAAATACCTCCACGGCAATTTCAAATATATCATTGTAATATTTTTCGGAAACGAACAAATCATTTTTCGATTCACTTTCCGGAAACATTTGATGGCCAACGTGATATGGACCTTCCCGGTGCTGTTTAAAATAATCTATTCCCAATACCACTCTGCCATTTGTCACTTTCACACCGTTTTTCAGCAGAAAATCCAAACTTGTATATAATTGAAAAATTCCATTTAGAAAATACGGTACCCGCGGCACCTGCACTTTCCCGGAATCAAGCAATTGCCATACAATTCTGGTGGATGACCTGTCGATTTCATTGCCATTCTGATCAATGGTTCTGGTCAACTGAAATTCGTCGAGCGCAAGCACCATCGGCAATCCGCTCTCGTTTTCTGAAATGTCATTGAAATACGTTTTCATGTTGAAGTCGCGGCCATCCGTTTCGCCCAAATCAAAGTGGTAATAGCGCTTGTCGAGGTTCAGGAGTCTGCAAACTTCCCGGACAACGGATGTTTTGCCCACGCCGGTCATGCCCCACATATTGATCACCACCGGGCGCTCCTGGAGTTCGGGAAATAAATACCAAAAGCTGAGGGATTCAAATACATCATCCAAAACTTTATCAAGTCCAACGAACTGCTGAACGAGTTTTTTTTTGGCGGTTTCCAGCAAGTGCCGTTTTTCTTTGATATCGGCTTGCATGTGGTGTAGTTTTGGGTTCATCGTTCACGTATGGTTCAAATGATTGGGGTGGCAATTTACAAAAATATGAGAGGGAGAATTGGTGGTGACAAATGATGTTTTGCACGGTGGGTGAAAATGGTGATACGGATGTGGTGCATGCAGGTTGGGATGTCAAATCAATGTTTCGGCCCCAGAAATAACCTGACGCAATCAGGAATAAAATTTCGTAATTAGGAGCGTGAAAACAAATGGCAATGGAGTCAAGAAGATCATCAAAGAATAAAAATCGGCCATGATCAATGAAGTGGACGCGACAAACATATTTCAAATATCACCGATACAAAAATCAGGCATGTAAATTTTTGATCTAATTTGATCAAACTACAATGAACCATGGATAGACCAATTCTTAAAGATGACATTTCACCTCCTGATTTCCCCTGTTTATTTTAATATAAATCCACATGACATCCATTATGAAAACGATCAGATTTTTCGGTTTTTTAGTTCTTTATTCACTCCTGGGAAACCCCGTTTTGGTGGCTCAGGTCAAACCGGTTTTTGAAAATGGGGAAGCTCAGATCGTGCCAGAATTGAATGACTCTGCCAACTGGATTCGCCATGATCTATGGGTGGAAACGGAATTTGATACGGATGGTGACGGAAAATTGGATCGGATGCATGTGGCAGTGACCCGCCCGAAGCAAACCGAAACTGAAGGCCTTAAACTGCCTGTAATCTATGCCAGCAGCCCTTATTATGCAGGCACGGCGGATGACCACCCCGGACTTTTTTGGGATGTAAAACACGCCTTGGGAGCGCCTGCGCCACCGCGCACGCATGTGGAGGTGCAACGAAGTGGAGAGCGGCCGATCATCTCCGACGACGAAATCATGGAGTGGGTGCCCCTGGGGTATATCGTCGTTCATTCATCCTCTCCGGGCACAGGCCTGTCGCAGGGTGCGCCGACGGTGGGTGGCGACAATGAGTCCCTCGCACCCAAAGCAGTGATCGAATGGCTGACTGGCAAAAAAAACGGCTACACCACGCCAGATGGAAATGAAAAAGTAGAAGCGTTTTGGTCGACAGGAAAAGTTGGAATGACGGGCACGTCGTACAACGGGACCCTTCCACTCGCCGCTGCGACCACGGGGGTGAAAGGACTTGAAGCCATCATTCCCATTGCTCCCAATACTTCTTATTACCATTATTACCGCTCCAATGGATTGGTTCGATCGCCGGGCGGTTATCTGGGCGAAGATATTGATGTGCTGTATGACTTTATTCACAGCGGTGACGAGTCCAAAAGACCCTACAACAATAAAACAGTGCGCGACACCGAAATGGCGCAGGGAATGGATCGGGCCACAGGCGATTACAACGACTTTTGGGCGGGCCGCGATTACCTGAATGAAATGAAACCGATGAAAGCCGCACTGCTGATGTCACATGGATTTAATGACTGGAATGTGATGCCGGAGCACAGCTATCGCATTTACAACGCTGCGCGCGCTCAGGGGATTCCTTCTATGATCTTTTACCATCAATATGGACACGGCGGTCCTCCGCCTTTTTCGATGATGAATCGTTGGTTTACCCGCTACCTGCACGGGGTAGAAAATGGTGTTGAAGATGAACCCAGGGCCTGGATCGTTCGGGAGCGGGATGATTGGACCAAACCCACTGCCTATGCAGACTTTCCAAATCCGGAAGCATCAAATGTCCCTTTTTACCTCAAAGGTGGCGCTCCGGCTGCTGGTGCACTTGGTTTGGATAAAGTGAATACCGGCGAAAAAGAAACTTTGGTAGACAATTATTCCTTTTCCGGATCTGCCCTCGCGCAAGCGGACTACACGGAACATCGCCTCCTTTATCTCAGTCCGGTGCTCAGGGAAGCCGTGCATATTTCAGGAATAACAAGCATTGTTGTGAAATTGTCTTCCAACAAGCCCGCGGCAAACTTATCGGTTTGGCTGGTTTCCCTGCCCTGGTCACAGGGACGTTATTCCGAAATCACCGACAATATCATCACCCGTGGCTGGGCTGATCCGCAAAATCATGCTTCGATCCGCGAATCCGCACCCTTGGAGCCCGGTAAATTTTACGAAGTGCGTTTTGATCTCCAACCGGATGATCAGGTTATTCCAGCCGGTCAGCAGATCGGGTTGATGATATTCTCGTCGGACAAGGAGTTTACCATTTTACCAAAACCGGGCACCGAGCTGACCATCGATCTGGATGGCACAGTGCTGACACTTCCTGTCGTGGGCGGGAAAAGCGCGCTTGAAAAGGCGATCAAATAGTGGTTCGGGGAAATTGAACCTGGTTTGTTTAACAATCTTCACCTGCATTTCTTTTTATCAGTAGATATAAAGGGGGGGAATCCCTATTTCGAATTGTCTGTAAGATGGAAGGCATATGGTCATGAAGGTTCCCTAAAAAGTGGTCCTTAAGCGGTATTGCAAATACGGCGGAGCCAATGGGATAATGAGCGCAGATATAAGGGGGATTTTCGTCCTCCAGGTTCCGCAGCATTGCAAATGCGGCGGAGCCCATGGGATAATGAGCGCAGATGTAAGGGGATATTTTCGTCCCCGCCGTCGCCGCGCTCCAGGCGGGGTGAAGCCTTGGCTCGCCTCTGGCTTTTTTAAATTTCGAGCGCATCAAGTGCAAAATAGATTGTTAGGGCTTCAAGACGTATATTTGTATTTGATACAGTATCGGGTATATTCCCATTGAAATTGATGCAGATAGGCATAGAAACCAGTACAGATGAAACTTTCAATTACGCTCGGAACAATTTTCATTTTACTTTATTCTTCAACCATAGCGCAAACAATAGAAGTCACCGATGATTTTGAATCATCATCGGAAGGCCTGGACTGGTTTGGAGATATTGCTTTTGTCAATGATGCGTTTCCCAACCCGTTTCCTTCGGGAATCAACACTTCATCCGGGGTTCTCCAATACATAGATTATGGTTCTGAATACTCCTATTTTCGATATGATGCG
>JBBSDD010000049.1:0-10619 GCA_038249755.1 Flavobacteriales bacterium
AGGAAGCCAGCAGGCTCGAAGAGGAAGGAGAGTCTGATCGCGCCTTTCAAATCTGGGCGGGTCTGGCTTCAGACCATCCAGACAATGGAAATGTGAATTACAGAGCTGGTAAAGCTTATCTCAATTCCGGAAGGCAAAAAAATGCCTCCCTCCCATTTCTCGAACAAGCCATCGAAATTGGTATCTCAAAGAATTATGATCCACTTAGTCCTGCCGAAAAAAAGTCGCCAATTGAAGTATACTATTATCTCGCCAAGGCGTACCATCTCAACTACAAATTGGACGAGGCCGAAATAGCCTATGCCAAATTCATCGGTGAAGCTTCAGGGAAACATTATCTGCAAGGGGGAGCAATTTTGGGTCGGACACAGGTTGGCAATGCACGTCTGTTGCAAAAAAACCCGGTGGAATTTAACATTACCAATCTTGGACCGGTGGTAAATACAGCATATCCCGAATTCAGCCCGGTAATATCCATTGATGAAAATGCACTTTTTTTCACTTCCAAACGCTTGCGGGCCGACAGTTCCAACTTTGGTGTAAAAGACAGGATATCCGGCGAATTCTTTGAGGACATTTATGCCTCATATAAAAATAGGAATGGCGAATGGCAAACCCCTGAATTGCTTGGAATCAACTCGGATGATCACTCAGCAACCATCAACGTTTCAGTAGACGGCCAAACCCTTTTTCTTTACAAAGACGACAATGGTATCGGCAATATTTATGAAAGTAAACTTGTGGGTGAAACCTGGACAGAACCGATCAAAATGGATGGCATCAATTCCAATTCATGGGAAACCCATTTGGCGCTTTCGGCAGATGGACAGATGGCCTACTTTGTAAGCAATCGCAGTGGTGGCTTGGGTGGCCGGGATATTTACCGCGTTAAAAAACTACCGAATGGAAATTGGAGTGCTCCTATGAACCTCGGTTCCAATATCAATACGCCTTATGAAGAGGATGCCGTATTCATATCTCCAGATGAACTCACGCTGTATTTTAGCTCTGAGGGTCATAACAGCATGGGTGGTTTTGACGTTTTCACTTCCACCCTCGATGAAAGTGGCGAATGGAAGAGACCGGAAAATATAGGTTACCCAATTAACACAACAGATGACGACGTATTTTTTGTGACCAGTGCGGACGGAAAACGGGCATATTACTCTTCTGTAAAGGCTTCTGGATATGGCGAAAAAGATATTTACATCATCGATCTTCCGAGACCGCAGGAGGTGAAGTTGGCACTTTTGAGAGGCCTAATCATCACCGCTGGAAATCAAAAAGTGCCTGGCGACATGGTGATTAATGTGATCAACAAGGGCACGCGCGAATCGACTGTTTTTACCCCCAGGCAGCGCGACGGCTCTTTCGTGGCCGTATTGCCCCCATGTTTTGATTATGATGTGGAATATGAAATTGGTGGCCAAATTGTGGCGACAGACACATTCTCTATCGATTGCGAAAGTTCCTATCAGGAAATCTATAAGGAACTGATGTTGAATCCGATAAAAATCGCCGAAGATGGTACGGTTTCAATTCTCCGCGAAGAAGCAGACGATGTAGTAGCAGTATCATCAACAGGAGGAGATTTGATTCCGGCCAGTTACAAACGTTTCTTCGGATACAATGAAATTGCGCTCGCAGAAGAAGAACAAGTTTTCAAACGCTTTATGCGCAACCTACAAAAGCTGACAGACGCAAAAGATCAGGTCGAAATTACCATTGTGGGAAGTGCTTCCAAAGTACCAACCAAAACATTTGGAAACAACGAAAAACTAGCTGAACTCCGTGCTAATGATGCAAGGAAGCGCATTTTGGAATTTGCAGATGAAATGAAAGTGGACAAGACGAAGTTGAAATTTATTAAAGTAGAAGGGTCTGTCCAGGGACCCGATTATCAAGATGATTTTAACACCAGGCAACAAGATTACAGACAGTTTCAATACATAGATATTGTGGCCAAATAATCCCAAGCCGGATTCGAATTTCCAAAAATCAAAATTGGGGTCGGATCATATAAATGAGCTATTCCATGAGAATTAATCTACGTCCGTTTGCACTCAGCCTTGGCATCATCTCTATCGGCATTTCACCTCCGGTTTTAAGTCAGGAGCCAAAATTGGCTCTTGAAGCATTTGAAAAGGGTAACTATTTTGATGCACTAAAGATTTACGAAATCCTGGTTGAAAAAAATCCCGAAGTTTTGGATTACCAAATCAAAACAGGATTGATTTACCTGAGAACCAATATCGATCCGCCTCAGTCTCTCGAGTATCTCTTAGCTGCTGAAAATCTTGGTAAAATGCCTGCAGATCACCTTCTCGATATTGCAACAGCTTATACCTATCATTTGCAATATGACAGAGCAATGGATTACGTCCGGAAATTTGAAGAAAACGGGAAGATCAATAAGAAAAATATAGACTATCTCGCCAGACTGAAAGCCAATTTTGCCGCGGCTCAGGACCTCCTTCTTTATCCTGTAGCTGTATCATTCGAAAACCTCGGTCCGGAAGTGAACAGCATGTATCCCGATTATCATCCCTTCATCTCGAAAGATGAGCAACTTCTGATCTTTACTTCCCGCCGAAAAATAAAACCGGGGGCCAAGCCAGAATTTGACGGATATTTTCCCTCAGATATTTTCAGCGCAGCAAATAATGGCATCGCATTTACCAACACAACGCGTCTTGACAATAAGGTAAATACAGACTTTGATGAACAATGTGTGGGGCTTACCAATTCTGGTGATACCTTGTTTTTTTATGTAGACAACATAACAACCTTCGGAGACATTTACATCAGTAAACTTCAAAAAGGAGGCTATGGTCTGCCGATCAAACTGGAACCCACCATCAACTCTGCCGCAGTTGAGTCGGCTTGTTCGGTATCACAGGATGGCAGCATTATGCTCTTTAGCAGCGATCGACCGGGTGGTCAGGGCAACCTCGATATATGGACCATCCGCAAAGAGCCTTCGACTGGTCAGTGGGGTGCACCCCAAAATCTCGGAGCTGAGATCAATACCCCCTTGAATGAAGATTTTCCAACCCTATCTGGTGATGGTCAAACCCTCTACTTCTGTAGCGAAGGCCATCCGGGTATGGGTGGTTATGATCTGTTTTTTTCGGCATTCGATTCCTTGAGTCGGAACTGGACCACGCCTCAAAATATTGGATATCCTGTAAATACGCCTGCAAATGAAAAGAGCATCTCATGGAATGAGACGGGTGATATTGCATATATCACAGCTTTTCGTGAGGATGGATACGGCGACATTGATATATATCGTATTGTTTATGAGGATTTAAATACCGTAGATCCTGCTGTCTTTCTCATTAATCTCATTACGGCAGATGGTGGAAATACACTTGAAAAAGTTCAGATTCAGGTTAAAAACCAATTCGAAGAGCTAATCGGTCAGTATTATCCAAACAGTATCACAGACCGTTACATGATCGCACTCTATCCCGGAAAGTATTTTCTCAACATTGATGTGGATGGTTACGCACCTTACAACGAAGTAATTGTGGTGAATGATTCGCACATCAGACAGGATCAAAACGTCAAAATCATTAAACTAAAAAAATAACATGCAACTCAACCTGAAGAAGCCTTTGGCATTCTTCGATTTGGAAACCACAGGCGTCAATGTGGCTTCAGACCGGATAGTGGAAATCGCAATCATGAAAGTTTATCCCGATGGACGAATAGAGCGCAAGCCCGATCCCGTATCGGGACCTGATAGAATGCTTATCAATCCCGAAATAGCTATACCACTCGAATCATCCGAAATTCACGGCATTTACGACCGGCATGTATTGGATGCACCTACGTTTAAGGAAATAGCTCCCAAATTATTCAAGTTTATTTTTGATTGCGATTTGGCTGGTTACAACTCCAATAAATTTGATGTCCCCATTCTCGCTGAGGAATTCCTGCGCTGCGGTATAGATTTTAGCATCGAAAACCGCAACCTGATTGATGTACAAAACATTTTTCACTTGATGGAACAACGGACGCTTCGCGCTGGATACAAATTTTATTGCGGAAAAGAAATGGTCAATGCGCACGAAGCCATGGCCGATGTGCAGGCGACTTATGACGTGTTCATGGCCCAGCTTATAAAGTACAAAGACGCTGAAATAGAAAACAGCAAAGGAGAATTGTACAAGCCCGTGCAAAACGATATGGACCACCTCCACATCGTTTCTCAGCGTCACCGAAATGTAGATATGTTGGGCCGCATCATTTACAATGATGACAATGAAGAAATTTTCAATTTTGGAAAACACAAAGGCAGAACAGTAGAAGAGGTTTTGCGCATCGAACCGGGTTATTACGGGTGGATGCTAAATGGAGACTTTCCGCTTTACACCAAAAAAGTGTTGCGCGAAATCCGCAACCGCATGAATGCCTCTTTATGAAGATTATTTGCATCGGAAGAAATTATGCGGACCATGCCCGCGAAATGAAAAGCGAAATCCCGGCAGAACCTGTGATTTTCCTCAAACCGGAAACAGCCCTTTTGCCGAAAGGCCACCCCTTCGTGTATCCAGAGCATACGCTGGACCTGCACTATGAGGTAGAGCTCGTGTTGAGGATAGACAGGTTGGGAAAGCATATTGATCGTCAGTTTGCCCACAAATATTACTCGCAGGTAGGAATTGGAATCGATTTTACTGCGAGAGACGTGCAGCAGGTGTGCAAAGAAAAAGGGCTTCCCTGGGAAAAGGCAAAGGCATTTGACCATTCTGCACCGCTGGGCACAAAATTTCTGGAAATTAGTTCGCTCCCGGATTCAAGTAATATTCAGTTTCAATTATTGAAAAATGGGCAGGTAGTTCAGCATGGGCATTCCGAAGATATGCTTTTCGATTTTGACGCCATTATCGAACACGTTTCCAAGTACTTCACTCTTAAAATGGGAGATCTCATTTTCACAGGCACACCCAGCGGCGTGGGGCCTGTGGTGGTAGGCGACGTGCTCGAAGCATCCATAGAAGGGCAAAAACTACTTAAATTTTCTGTAAAATAGATGCGGGCATGGGATTGCCCGTTTTTTTTCACCAAATTCATACCCGAACCAGTGGATGGATAAATTCCGATTAACCAAAAATTAAAATCAGAAGAGTACATGGGAGCAATGGATGTTTTTGTGGTCGAAAATAAAGAACAACGCAAACAGTTTGTTACGGCTATCCTCAAGGATATGAAGGCGTTGGAGGCCATGCTCGACAGGGATATGTTTGAAAGCGATGTGATGCGCATTGGTGCTGAACAGGAATTTTGCTTCGTGGACAAGTATCTTCGGCCATCGATGGTCGGTCTTGAATTGCTCGAAAAACTCGACGATCCGCACTATACGACCGAACTTGCCAAATTTAATCTCGAGGCCAATCTCGATCCACTGGTTTTTGAAGGTGACGCGCTTCGCAAAATGGAAGACCAACTGCAACATCTGATAGAAAAGGTGGATGAAATGGCCAAACTTCACGGAGCGCGCGTGGTTTTGACAGGTATCCTCCCCACCATCAGAAAATCAGACCTTGAGTTTGAAAATATCACACCTTTTCAGCGTTACCGTGCGCTGAATGATGCCATGGTAAAAATGCGCGGAGGTGATTTTGAATTTTACATCAAAGGCACTGACGAACTGATCACCAAGCACAATACAATGCTTTTTGAAGCTTGTAATACCAGTTTTCAGATCCATCTCCAGATCCGCCCAAAAGAATTTGTGGACAAATACAACTGGGCGCAGGCCATAGCTGGTCCTGTACTTTCTGCATGCACCAATTCACCCTTGCTGTTCTGCAAAAGACTTTGGGAAGAAACACGCATAGCTGTTTTCGAGCAAACGGTTGACCTGAAAAACCTGAACAATCCCGAACGGGAACTCAAGAGCCGCGTTGATTTCGGGACCGACTGGCTCAAAGAAAGTGTTACCGAAATATTCAAATATGACATTGCTTACTATAAACTTCTGCTCGCGGGCCATATAGATGAAGATGCATTGGAAGAACTGCGAAATGGAAATATCCCAAAACTTCGCGCCCTCAACCTGCACAACGGCACCATTTACAAGTGGAACAGGCCTTGTTATGGAATTACGGGAGGCAAGCCTCATCTTCGCATTGAGAACAGGTATATCCCTTCAGGCCCAACTGTGATTGACGAGATGTCCAATGCCGCCTTTTGGTTGGGATTGATGGAAGGTATGCCCGAGGATGTTGTGAATATACATGAGCAGCTGGATTTCGACTACGCAAAACTCAATTTCCTCAAAGCGGCTCAGGTGGGATTGGGTGCCCAGTTCAAATGGACAGATGGTAAAAATCATACAGCCCAGGACCTTATCGTCAATATTCTTTTACCCATCGCCCGCGCCGGACTTCATAAAGTCAACATAGACGGGCATGATATCGAGCGATATTTGGGGGTGATCAAAGATCGTGTTGAAGCCCATCAAACAGGATCTATCTGGACCCAGAATTCCTTTACCCGTCTCAAAAAGAATGTGTCGGTGGAAGAAGCGGTGGTAGCGGTAACTGCGGGAATGGTAAAACGCCAACAATCAGGAATGCCTGTCCACACATGGGATTATCCCACCCAGAGTGAGAGCGGTTCGTGGGTCAACAAATACAGCTATGTGCGACAGGTCATGTCCAAAGAATTGTACACGGTGCAAGAGGAGGATCAGGTAGATCTTGTGACCAGCCTGATGGACTGGCGCAAAATTCACCACGTTCCGGTGGAGAATGAGCATGGGGAAGTAGTTGGCATGATTTCTTCTGGAGATATTATTAAGTATCACAGCAAGCGGGTGGAAGGTCAGGAATCAGACCTTACGGTAAACGACATTATGAGAACAAATGTGATCACCGTAAGCGCTGATACCCCGACAGTAGATGCCCTGAAACTGATGCGTAAAAATAACCTCGGATGTCTGCCTGTCGTGAATGGTAAAAAACTCATCGGCATGATTACAGAATTTGATTTCGTTTGTATGATTGAACATTTGTTTGAAGAATTACAAAATCTTGAAACCCAAAATAATCACACTATTTGACTTCGTAGAAGGTCATTCAATAAGCATCTCACGTGAGATCGCTTCAATCATCGGAAATTCCGATGGTCCCAATCTCGTTTTCATAGGTGGGATGCATGGAAATGAACCGACTGGCATATTCGCGTTGAACCGTGTGATGCGTGAAATTCAAAAATTGCAACCACTCCTCCGCGGGAATGTTTTTGCCCTGGCCGGAAACCTCACAGCACTTGAGCGTGGAGAGCGTTTCATAAACAGAGATCTCAACCGCGTGTGGAATCCCGATCAGGTTGAGCGCGCTGTACTGCGCAATTATCATCCCGATGAAATCATCAACGAAGTTGAAGAACAGATTGAACTCTGGGGTGCCATTGATCACCTGATGGGCACTTACCCAGGCAAATTTCATTTTGTAGATATTCATACCACTTCCGTGAAAAGTCTACCCTTCGTGATGATGAGCGATACCATCATGAACAGGCAATTGGCAAAACATATTCCGGTACCAGTGGTGATTGGAATTGAAGAGCATCTCACCGAACCCTTATTGAGTTATGTCAACGATTTGGGCTGTGTTTCGATGGCGTTTGAAGGAGGTCAGCACAATGACCCCCAAGCCGTGAAAAACCATGAGGCTCTGATCTGGCTCACCTTGGTGCGGGCGGGTATCATGAAAAAAATGGAAGTTCCCAAATTCCAGCAATACCATGGGCGGTTAAAGGAAAGTGCCAAAGGAAATCATCGGGTGTACGAGGTGAGGAAAAGACAAGGATTGTCTTCAAATGATCATTTTCAAATGCTTCCAGGATTTGAAAATTTCCAACCCATCGACCGGGCTCAGCCTCTGGCCCGACTCAATGGCGAGATGATTTACGCAGCTGAAAAAGGAATGATTTTCATGCCCCTGTATCAAAACAAGGGCGATGATGCTTTTTTCATCGTCAGGCAAATAGCCAGGTTTTGGCTTGGTGTGTCCTATGTGATGCGCCGACTCTCCTTTCACAAAATTCTGCCTCTTTTACCCGGAGTTCGGTCCTTTATGAAAAGCAACCATACCATGGTGGTGAACACCAAAATTGCGCGGTGGTATAGCGTGGAGATATTACACCTCATGGGATTCAGGCGAAAGAAGACAAGAGGCGAATTAACCCTTTACCTGCGGCGAAAATATGATTTTAAAGGACCAGAAAATAATTCAGAAAAGATACTTTAATCATTTCCGGAAATAAAATTATCTCCGATTCATCCTATCCCCTAACGCAGAGAATTTGCGTTTTATAAATCCAGGCTTTTTCTGTTCGTCTTCCCCTGTACCCAATAAATAAGCGTACGGCTCAAGTCCATTTATGCTTTCAAAAATTTCTTTTATTACAGCCACAATTGGAATAAACAAGATCATTCCGGCAACTCCCCAAACTGCAGCTCCAACAAAAAGCGTAATCAGGGTTACCAATGGATTTAAGCTAACGTTATTACCCACTATTTTGGGAGTGAGAAAATTTCCTTCTACGCTTTGAATTACGATGAAGGTACCCAGCACTGCCACCGGATAAAACAAAGAATCTTTTGTGACCAAAGCAAACAAGATGGGCAGAGCCGAACCGAGAAATGGTCCAACGAAGGGAATTATATTTAAGAGCGCAGCAATAGCCGCGAACAAGATGGCGTGTTCAATACCCAAAGACAATAACGCAGCGGTGTACAGTACAAAAAGAATGAGAATGACATAAAACATTCCGACAATATATTTCTGAATGATCAATCGAATCTTGGGTATCAAATCTTTGATCCCTTGGGTTTCTGATATTAGCGGGGTCGTAGTTTCAGTCTTACCTGCTTTCCTGGCGTCGAAAACCATCAATAAAAATCTTCGCAATTGATCGCGATATATGAGTATCAAGGCAATGTAAATAGGAACGATAAAAACGAAAGTGAAACCACCGATAAAACCTGTCAGACCCGAGAATATCGCCCCCATATTTGACTGTGCATAACTGATAAGCTCATCGGTGGAATAACCTTCTAATTTATCCGAAACAACATCGGGAAGTTCCTCTTTTATCTCAGTCACACGCACTTTTATGTCTTCCAGATCATTTGAAAACCGCGTTATCTGACTACCGAAAAATGTAAAGAGTCCGGCAAGTACCGCAGTAGCAATGACTACGCTGGTAATTGCAGCCAGAACCCGGGGAAAACGAATTCGCTCCAGCAAATTCGTCAACGGAATTAATAGGAAAGCGATAAAGAATGAGATAACAAGTGGTACCAGAATACCCTGACCAACGATCAATATATAGAAGAGGATACAGGCAAACACCAAAAAAACAGTAATCTTATACAGACTTCCAAAATTTAAGTCTTTCATAAATAGGTATTAGAAAAGGGATAGACATGATGTTTCCAATCCATTGGTCAAAGAAAAGCAATCTTTTCTGATGCGTTACAGGACAGGTAATAAATGCACTTCCAAAGCACCTGCCAGAAATACTATCTTTGTTGCCCAAACCCCTTTTCAATGACAAATGAAGAAGCCGTCCTCGCTGCCTGGGAGGACCGTAGCTTACTGGAAAGAAAGCCTTACCAACAAGCCATCGAGGAAGTAATTGAAGGACTGGATTCCGGCAATCTACGATGTGCCAGTCCGTTGGGAGATGAATGGGTGGTAAACGAGTGGATTAAAAAAGCGGTTGTTTTGTACTTTCCTATACGGAAAATGGAAACCCTTGAGTCGGGAATTTTTGAGTACCACGATAAAATGCGGCTGAAAACCGGATATAAAGAGAAAGGAATCAGGGCAGTACCACCAGCCACGGCAAGATACGGCGCTTATATTTCATCCGGTGTGATATTGATGCCGTCCTATGTAAATATTGGCGCATTTATCGACGAAGGTACCATGGTGGACACGTGGGCTACTGTAGGTAGTTGTGCCCAAATCGGCAAAAATGTCCACCTCAGCGGTGGCGTCGGCATAGGAGGTGTTTTGGAGCCTCTTCAGGCCTCTCCTGTCATCATTGAAGATGGTGCTTTCATAGGTTCGCGCTGCATTGTAGTGGAAGGTGTGCGGGTGCGTAAGGAAGCTGTTTTGGGAGCGAATGTGGTTTTGACAAAAAGTACGCATATCATAGATGTCACGGGTAAAGTACCCCGGATTCTTAAAGCAGAAGTACCAGAGAGAGCGGTCGTCATTCCCGGATCCTATACAAAAGATTTTCCTGCCGGATCTTTTCAGGTACCTTGTGCCTTGATCATAGGTCACAGAAAACCGAGCACAGATTTAAAAACATCACTGAACGACGCGCTGAGGGAAAATCAAATAGCCGTTTAGGTGAGAATTGAAATGAAAAAAATTCTGATTATACAAACGGCTTTCATCGGAGATGTCATTCTGGCCACTCCCCTGATAGAAAAGTTGAGACGGTTTTATCCGGATGCGGAAATCGATTTTCTGCTGCGCAAAGGCAATGAGGCCATTATGGCTCTGCTGCTCGAGTACCACTACAGCAAAGACGAAATACTCGAGACCTATCTCAATGAAGTCTACCTCGGCCAGGACGGCAAA
>JBBSDD010000050.1:0-10588 GCA_038249755.1 Flavobacteriales bacterium
CCTCAATACAGGCGGTATATTTGACCGCACCGTGGCGGCGAAAGGCGGGTAGCTCATCAAGTTCGGCCATCAGCCCGATATGCATCAAATGCCCCGGCCATGCCTCATGCACAGTGAACGCAGGCAACAGATAGGTAGGCAGCCGTTCGGGCAAGGCGGTAATCCAGAAAATTCCCGCCATCGCTCCGCCCGATGGTGCGGGCCTCGATACCGGCAGCGCGTATCACGGCGCGGTCTCCAAACTGAAGCCGCACTTTGTCGAGCGCCTGATAGAGTTTCACCATTTCTTCGGTATCGTCAAACAGGTTGATCTGATATCCCCCGCTCACCAGGTTGCTGAAACGCACGCCGATGAGACGAACGAGTAAACGCCGGTTGTAAAGTTTGGCAAACATTTCTTTCACCTTGGCAATGATGATGTGATCGGCTGCTGTATAAGGAATGCTCACCTGCATGGTGCGCGTGTCAAAATCGCTGTACCGCAGTTTGAGCGTAATACAGGAAGTGAGCTTTTCGCCGCGACGCAACTGGAAAGAGAGGTTTTCGGCCATGGCGATCAGGATGCTGTCGAGTTTTTTCACGTCGGTGGTGTCCCGGTCAAAGGTTCGTTCTGTAGAAATGCTTTTGCGTTCGCAAAATGGCACCACAGGCGAATTGTCAATTCCGTTGGCCTTGTTCCAGATAATGCCTCCGCTTTTGCCGAGGGTTTTTTCCATCATCTCCTGGGGCATTTCCTGGATGGTGCCTATTTTTTTCACCCCAAGGTTACAGAGGGTTTGGTAGGTTTTGGCGCCCACCATGGGGATTTTTTTTACCGAAAGGGGAGCCAGAAAAGGTTTTTCTTCTCCATTGGGAATGAAGAGTTCATTGTTCGGCTTGGCCTGCCCGGTGGCGATCTTGCTCACCGTTTTGTTTTTGGAAAGCCCGAATGAAATGGGCAATCCCGACTCGCGCATGATGGTTTGGCGCAGCTCAGAAGCCATTTTAATACAACCGAAAAACTTGTCCATCCCGGTGAGGTCGACATAAAATTCATCGATCGACGATTTTTCAAACACCGGGACCCGGTCGCGGATGATGTCGGTGACGAGTTGGGAGTATTTGGTATAATTGGCCGAATTGCCGCGAATCACGATGGCCTCGGGGCAGAGTTCGCGCGCCTGCCGCATGGGCATGGCGGAGTGGATACCAAACTTCCGCGCCTCGTAGCTGCATGAAGCCACCACCCCACGGTCGGTCACCCCGCCAATCAGGATGGGCTTGCCCTCCAGCCGGCTGTCGATAAGGCGCTCTACGGATACGAAAAACGTATCGAGATCGAGGTGGGTAATGGTGTTCACGGGGGTAAAATTAAGGTTTTTCAAAGGTGGGAAGGCTGTAATTTCACCAGAATAGAAAAAAAATCAACAATTTTTTTCTGGCACGATGGATGAAACTTAATATCAGGAAACAAGCAAAATCAATGTAACGAAAGAGAATTTTAGGCGTAAGCTAAGGCAATAAATCCCAATGTTCGATGTTTCATGTGGATAACTCGCCCCAAAAAGTGTAAATTATTCGACAGGAAAACTATACATTGCGATTTTAAAAGTAAGCCCTGCAAGGCTCAAATTTAACCTTACGATTCATTCTATGAAGCCATTCATCCCGGTTGCGGTATGTATGTTAATTGGTTTTTCTGCGCTTGGGCAGAACCAGTTTGCAACAACCAAAGGAAGCAACAATAAATTCGAAGAGGGCAAGGCCCTGACCGGTAGTGATTTAATGGAATCAATCTCCTGGAGTTTTGAAGATTCCGTGATGAATATTCCAGCTTATACCACTTACAAAACCTGGAACACCACCCGCGTACATCCATACAATTATAACCTCACAAAAATGCGCGACACTTTAATGATTCCCCTTGTGGTGGATTCATGCAGTTTTGCGCCCCCTTTTATAGGACACAAAACATCCGACTTTGGAAATCGCCGATACCGGTATCATTATGGTGTAGATGTAAAATTACTCACTGGCGATCCAGTGGTCAGCGCTTTTGAAGGGGTGGTACGTGTATCACATCACGATGGAGATTACGGCAAAGTGGTGGTAGTAAGACACAACAATGGTCTTGAAACACTCTACGCGCATTTGTCAAAACTCGAAGTACAGAAAGGTGATTGGGTGGAAGCAGGCGACATCGTAGGTCTTGGCGGGAATACAGGGCGCAGCACGGGAAGCCATTTGCATTTTGAAGCCCGATATCTCGGAGAACCCATCAACCCAAATACCCTCATCGACTGGGAAAAAGGAACGCTAAAGTCGGATACCCTGATGCTGAGCAGCTCCAATTTCACGTATCTAAAAGAAATTCGCGCGGTAAAATATCACACCATTAAAAAGGGGGATACCCTTTCGGGAATCGCACGAAAATATGGTATCAATGTGAGCGCACTTTGCAAGCTAAATAATATGCGAACAAGTACTACCTTGCGCGTCGGGAAGCAATTGCGTTACAGATAAACTTCCCCTTCCGGGAAATGGCAAAAATACCGTCAAAAAAACCGTCAAAAAAACCCACAAATAAGACAAAGAAAAAGCGCGCCTGGTGGCCCCGGATTTTGCGCTTTTCTCTTTTCGGAATTGGAGCAGCCATCGTGCTGCTTTTTGCATTATTCGGCGCAGTCTACATCGGCCTTTTCGGTAAATTGCCCAATGCGGAAGACATCATAGGTCTGAAAACCAATAATGCCTCAGAGATTTATGGCTCAGACGGGGTGCTTTTGGGAAAATATTTCGTGCAGAATCGATCAAGCGTGGCATTCTCCGAAATACCCGAAGTGGTGATAGACGCCCTCGTTGCTACCGAAGACAGCCGGTTTTTTGATCATGAAGGAATTGACTTTTACAGCATTCCGAGGGTGGTGGTAAAAACCATCATACTCGGTGATCAATCCGGTGGCGGAGGAAGCACCATTTCGCAGCAGCTGGTCAAAAATCTGTTCGGGCGGGAAAATTTTGGTGCGCTTTCGATGCCTGTAAATAAACTCAAAGAGAATATCACCGCCCTGAAAATTGAGGAAGTATACGGGAAGGAAGAGATCATCACCTTATACCTCAATACCGTGAGTTTTGGTGAAAACGTCTACGGAATCAAATCGGCGAGTCAACGCTTTTTCAGTAAATCGCCGTCCCAACTCAACACCCTCGAATCAGCTACTTTGGTCGGAATGCTAAAGGCAAATACAAGTTACAACCCCCGATTACATCCAGAAGCCTCACAAAATCGCAGAAATACCGTCTTGGCACTCATGGTGCGCGAAGGATCACTACCACCTGAAGATCTTAACAAACTTTTGGATGCCCCGCTTGATCTGAAATACCAGCGAATGGAAGGTCAATTTGGTCCCGCACCTTACCTGCGCGCACATCTCGAACCAGAAATAAAAACCATTTTGGGAAACCTGAAAAAAACCAATGGGGATTCCTATAATTTGTATGCAGACGGCTTGCGCATTCGGGTGGGCGTGGACAGCAGATTGCAGAAAATGGCAGAAGACCATGTAAAAAAACAGTTGACCAAACTTCAGACAGACTTCAACAATCATTGGAAAAATTCCAAACCCTGGGGCAAGGATGATACATTTCTCTGGAAAGAAGCAGCCAAATCTGTGCGTTACCAAAGGCTAAAAGCTGCAGGAAAAACGGATGCTGAAATCCGGGCGAATTTCAATATAAAAACCACCATGATGCGGTACACACCGCAGGGAATGGAAGTGGCTGAAATGACTCCGTTGGATTCGGTGGGGTATCATCAGATGATTCTGCAGGCCGGTTTTGTTGCCATGGATAGCAAGACGGGCAAGGTGTTGGCCTATGTGGGAGGTGCTGATTTCGGACATTTCCCATACGATCATGTGCAGTCGAAACGACAGGTGGGCAGCACATTCAAGCCTTTCGTGTATGCTGCCGCGTTGCAGGCAGGTCGTAAACCGTGTGATTTTATCGAAAATGAGCCCATCATTTTTTCCAATTATGACAATTGGTCGCCGGGGAATTCAGGAGGCGACAGCAGCGGGTATTACAGCATCCGTGGAGGGTTGGCGAATTCTGTAAACATTATCGCGGCGCGACTGATTTCCGAAACCGGTTTTGAACCGGTACGAGACATGGCACGCAGAGCGGGTATCACATCCTATTTGCCCAAGTTGCCAGCCATTGCGCTGGGCGTTGCGGATATTTCATTGATGGAAATCGTACAATCCTATGCTATTTTCGGAAACGGCGGCCTATCGATTAAACCGTGGTTTATCGAAAGCATAGAAACCAGTACGGGCGAAAAAATATACGAAAGGACACCTGAGAAAGGAAAATACGTCATAGACGGCGATATTTCCAGAACCATGTTGAGTATGCTGGAAACCGTGGTGGACAGTGGAACGGCCCGATCAGCGCGCACCCGATTTGGCGTTCAGACCGACCTGGCGGGTAAGACAGGCACCACACAAAACAATGCGGATGGCTGGTTTGTCGCCATCACGCCCAACGTCGTTTGCGGTGCCTGGGTGGGCGGGGAATCACCCAAAGTTCGTTTCAGAAGCACAGCCCTCGGACAGGGAGCAGCCACGGCCCTGCCGATTGTAGCGGGTTGGATTCGGGAGGCCGAAAGAGATAACCGCGTTGCGAAGGCGATAGGGAAATCTTTTCCTGAAGCCGGGTATGACATCCAACTTTCACTCATTTGTCCCCTTTATATGTCAAGCCAAACAGACATATTTCTGGATGAACTTTTTAATAAGGATGCCCGACAGGAAAGACGCGCCCTCCGCGAAGAAGCCAAAGAAGCTGAAGCGAAAGACCCAAAAGATCAGGAAAAAGAAGACAGATGGATGAAGCGGCTGCTTGACAAAATCAAAAAGCCGGAATAATTTAGCTGGAACACCCGGCTATGACTGAATCGTTCGGACGACTTTCGTTACCAACCGACGTGGAATAAACCGCACCGAATTAACCAAAATCGCGTTCATCAATCCATGCACTACCACAGATTTCCCCTACAACATGGCTTTGTATCCATATTCCGCTACTTCACGGGAAGTCGGGATGTTTTTGCCTTTAAAGAGCTTGCTAGCCTGCATATCAGCGGCATTTTGAAATCCACTTTTCGTTGGGCCCGGACAGAGCGCTGTGACAGTCACACCTTTTGATCTGGCTTCGTTCTCGACAGCCTCGGAAAAATGCAGAACGAATGCTTTTGTAGCAAAATACCCTGCCAAGGTTGGTCCGGGCTGGAAAGCTGCAGTGGACGCCACATTCAAAATTCTCCCACCACCTTTTGCAATCATGTCCTGTAGGAACAATTAGGTCAATTGGGTAAGCGCTGTAATATTCAGATTGATCATCTGCAACTCTTTTGCCCAATCGGTTTCGTAAAACATCCCATAGTCGCCGAATCCTGCATTGTTGAGTAGGTAATCGACAGCTATTTTTTTGGCTTTCAATTCGGCATGGACTTCCGCGGCCGCATCGGGCAAACTTAAATCTTTACTGATAACATGCACAAAAATGCCATGCGATTTTTCCAGCTCTGATTTGATCTTCTGGGGTTTGTCTGTGCTTCTGGCCACAAGGACCAAATCGCCCCCTGCGACCGCATGAATCCGTGCGAATTCCAAACCAATTCCGCCCGAAGCGCCTGTAATCAATGCTGTTTTTTTCATGATTTTCTGTTTATGATGAGAATAAATGATGAATTTTGATTCATTTCAAATAGTCATCGTCTGATACTGCCCCAAGCCATTTCAAAATACTGGGCCTGATGCGCTTCGGTTAAAGTTATATTTTGATCGATATGGTATTTAACCAATTCATGCACGGCGCCCATCAACTGAGCAAAAATTACTTCCACCCCACAATCAACGATGATGTGCTGTTGACGAGCAGTTTCGAGAATGCCGCCCAGAATCTGGCTGAATTCATCGCTGGTTTTCATCGATTCTTCCTGAAGTATAGGACTTCGATACGTTTGTTCGAAAAAAATCATTATCTCTGGATGCATATAATTAAACATCAGATAATTGGTCCATATAATTTTAAATCTGACAAAAAATCCTTCATCTGGTGCGGCATCTTTAAGGAGATAGTCAAGTTCCATCTTTTTTAACTTTGTATATAGCTGGTTCACAAGAACCTCCTTTTTATCGAAATAGAGGTAGATGGTGCCGGTGGCCATACCCGCCAATTTGGCTACGTCGGCCATCTTTAGCCCTGTGAGGCCGTTTTTCATTACCAGGCGCAAAGCAGCACCGTATAGGGCCTCAATTTTTGCAGGTTCTTTTGTTCGTGACATGGGACAAATATAATGAACAATGATTCATTTTATGCAGAAAGTTTATTAAGAGAATTTGGATTTGGGAATGCTGAGTCGGCATTCTGTGTGAATAACACCGACCAGAATATATGATTCTTGTTCATTAGTTTACACAGATTACAGGTGGATTTTGAGCTTCTTTGGCTCAAATTGCTGGCCCGAAAGGCCAAATTCGTTTGATCTTTTGCGTTGATAAACTCTGGAAGCAGTGCGGTTAAATTTTACGATTTTTGCACTGCGTTCACTGAGATTGTTTTATTTGCCTGCTACTTCACTGATTTGGAAGGTTGAATGGGAAAGTTGTCATGGAAGGTATATTTATGACCATTAATTTAATGAAAAGTCGGCATTTTCCTTTTATTTCAATTCTGGTGGTCTTCCTGACCAGTTTCTGGTGGTTCGGCCTTTCGGCAAAAAAACAAACGCCGGAAAAAATAAACGGCATTTCCCTGGAGTCCCCTCCAGAAAGAATCAAACCCACGCAAATGGCAGAAGTAAAGAACCTCGATGTCAATTGGGTGGCTGTAATACCCTATGCTTTTTCCCGGCAGGGCGAACCGGAAGTTTACTTTGACCATGGCAATCAATGGTGGGGAGAGCGCAGTGATGGGGCTGCTGAAATGATTCAAATGGCGAAAAAGCAAAATCTTCGGGTGATGCTAAAGCCGCAAATCTGGTTGCATGGGGCGTGGATTGGTGATTATGCACTTTTGACCGGAGATCAATGGACGCTTTGGGAAAAATCGTATGCCGATTATATTCTCCATTTCGCCACTCTTGCAGACAGCATGCAGGTGGATTTGTTTTGTATTGGTACAGAGTTGAAAAGTGTCAGCCTGACACGTCCGGCTTTTTGGCGAAAGCTGATACAGGACGTTCGAAAAGTCTATCTCGGAAAAATTACGTATTGCGCCAACTGGGATGAGTACCAGCAAGTCGATTTTTGGGATTCTCTGGATTATATCGGTGTTTCGGCGTATTTTCCGCTTTCGCAAAAAGCCCATCCTTCCCAGGCTGAACTGGTCGAAGCATGGGAAATGCGAAAGGTCGATCTTTGGAAAATACATGAACGATATTCAAAACCGGTGTTATTTGCCGAATACGGCTACAGGAGTGCAGATGGCGCGGCGGGAAATCAGTGGGAAATACAAGGGCAGGCGGTGAATCCGGATTTGCAGGCCGAGGCTTATCAGGCATTGTATACATCCATTTGGGATGAACCCTGGTTTGGTGGCGGGTTTATTTGGAAATGGCAATTTCGGGATGGAGCTGGGGGCAGTGCCAACAACGATTATACTCCGCAGGATAAACCGGCGATGGAAGTAATTCGCGCATGGAACAGCCGATACAAATGAACCAGGTTAAGCCCATTGAGAAACTTCTTTTTGTGCGGCAATTTTTGGATTCATCACAGCAAACCACAGTGGGGGAATGAGGCTGAGCAACATCATGCCCGGGTATCCTGTCGGCATTTGCGGGCTTTGATCGTGGAAGTCGAGCACCTGGTATTTTTTACCCGGTTCGAAATGGTGGTCGCTGTGCCGCGAAAGTTCAAACAACATGACCCGTCCCAACACGTGGTTGGAATTCCATGAATGGAGGGGTTGCACTTTTTCGTATCGGTGGTCGGAGACTTTGATGCGTTGCAATCCGTAGTGTTCGATGTAATTCACTGTTTCCAACATCAGGAAGCCCACGATGGCGGCCCCGGTGTAGCTGGCAAGAATGCTCCAACCAAATCCAAAACCAATGGCCAGCCAAAAAGCCAATTGGATGAATTGGTATTGGATGATCTCATTCCGGAGCGACCAGGGTGACTTTCCAAGGCGCTGAAGCCGTTTCTTTTCGAGGTTCCAGGCCGAGACAAAACTGTAAACCGAAGAGCGCAACCAGAAGTGGTAAATGGATTCATTGAACCGGGCCGAAGCGGGGTCTTCGTGGGTGCTTACGTTTTTGTGGTGGCCCCGGTTGTGCTCCACAAAGAAGTGCATGTATGCGCTTGGCAGCAAAAGCATTTTGCTGAGGGTTTGTTCGAAGCGGGTGTTGCGGTGCCCGAGTTCGTGGGCCACGTTGATACCCATGCCGCCGAGCATCACTCCGAGAGAAATTGTGAGTCCTACCACCTCATAGCGTTGCAGTGCGCTGTTGCTTAAAGCAAAAAGGTACAGGATAATCATGGTGTAGATTATGGGGACTACCAGATAGAGCATGAAATCATAACTCCTGTCGGCGAGGCGAATTTCGCGTTCAGTGGCTTCGATATTTGCTGATTTTGGAGCAAAAAACACCTCCGCAAGGGGTATAATTCCAAAAGCAAAAATCAGTGGGGCGAAGGTCCAGATACCGCCACTGCCAATGCCCACAAGGAAAAGCAGAGGAAGGATGTAGACCATTCCGTATTTCAGAATGCGTGGTTGCATAAGTTTGAATTATCGGAGCAATTTAGGGAAAAAATTATTATTTAAGAATGTTGATCCAATCCTTTTCGACGCGCACGAAGAACATACATTTGATATAAATCTAAACGGGCGGTAAGGAATGGATTTTGGTTTTAGATTCGTCACCTGGCGTATTATAACATTCTGACTCTTCAGTTCTCTATCTCTGAGGAGTTAAATACCTTAGCACTTCTGTGAACGGCTTTGAGCAGGTCTTGAATGGCCTTGTTGTCCTTGATACTTGAAAGTTGTTTTAGCAGCAAGGTCAATTCATGCTGGATCATCCGATCGTCTTTGCCATAGTCGAAAATGGGCCAGATGGATTTTTCAAAAAGGTCTTCAAAACTGAGCTCTTCTGTTATTACGCGTAACTCTCCTTTTAAGTTGCTCACTGTATTTGCAGGGTGGTTGTTGAGCCGAAAAGCGAGAAGTTGAAAGAGGGCACGCAGGCTTTCTTTGGCCGTGCCAGGGTCGTTTATACCAGGGCTAAGTGCTTTAAGCGCCACTTCAGACAATTGGCGGAAGCCGTATACAAAATTCTCGTCAATTGATTCGCTTTCACTGACGATTATGGCTGACTGTATTTGGTCCAGCAAGTCAGCTTCCAATTTTTTGTCGATCATAGCGAGAGGGGTACCCTTGAGCACAAACGTGCCGTAAGAATGCATCATGTAGACCAAGGCATGCGCTTCGTCACACACTTTGAGCACTGGTGGCTTGCTGAAGCCTTCGTATACGCCAGATCGTGGGGCCAGGATGATGTTTTCACTTCGGATAGCGACGATAACGCGTGGAGGTATTTTTAGTGTGCAATTTTTCTCCAGGGCTTTAAATGTCTCGTCGCGAATTCTTTGGATAATTACCTCATATTTGACCGATTGTGTGATGTAATGAAGGAAATAGATGAATAGAAAAAGATCGAGCATAGTGATGATTATCAGCAGATAGGTGCTAAGGGTCGGTATTTGCACGCCTGAATCCAGGTCTCTGATGATGCTGAGCAGAGAGAGGGCATAAACAATGGTGCCGAGATACATGCCCAGCACGACCTGCTGAAAACGGCTTCCGATCAATTTGTCAAGTATCCGGTTGCTCATCTGCGAGGCCGTCTGGTTGAGCACGATCATCACCATCGAAAAACTGAATACGGTAAGAGAAATAACTCCCGCAGCGATGACAGATACGATGCTGCGCGCGGCTGATGAATCTTTCAGGCGTATCCAGTCATATCTGCCCTTGATATCGATTCCCGTTTGGGAAAAGTCGAATGAGATGCTGACTATAGAAAGACCCAGAAAACCCAACGCGATCAACGCCGGGAAAAATCCGATGCTGTGGAGCACTTTGTGATAAGTGCTTTTAATCCAAAGGTTTAATCTGGTTTTCATTTGCGCGATCAGTTTAATTCGCAGATCGTTCTATTCGAATACAAAGAACTCATTCTTTTTGCCAATTGCGAAATGGATGGGAACTGGGAGTTGGGATTTACGATTTGATTTACCGGTTGGATGCTCTGGGAGCGTTCGCAGACCCTGTCAATATTGTGCGGGGGGATTTTTACTATTTTTGATTCCGGGCGCCTGTCCGCCTTACTCCTACTTGTTTGCTTTACTCCTACGTGTTTGCTTTACTTCTCCGTATTTGCTTTACTCCGACGTGTTCGCTTGCGTTATTCGGAGTGCGCTCGTGCACCGCTTAGTTCAACGGTGCCCCACGCTGGTGACAGGGCAGGCGTGAGCCACCTTCGGTCGGTATTGGATTCTGGATTTAATATTTGCGAATGAATTCTTCTATTCAAAAA
>JBBSDD010000051.1:0-10473 GCA_038249755.1 Flavobacteriales bacterium
CAGCCCTGGAACAACGTGTTAATTACCGTCAGATTTTTGTTTCGCGTCCTGTGGTGCCGCTCAGCAACCGCGACCTTGGCTACCTTCCCGGCGATATCAAATCGAAAATGGACCCTTACATGCAATCGTTGTGGGACAACATGGCGTATATCAAAAGCCAGTTTAAGGTCACTGACAAAAATCACAAGCGTATAGAGACCATGCTGGAAAGTGAAAAAATTGCTATTTCTCCGCTCGCATACATCCGCGGCCGCAGTCTGGTCAAAATTTTCTTTATCATCGATGAAGCACAAAATCTCACACCGCACGAGGTGAAAACCATCATCTCCCGCGCGGGGGACGATACGAAGATCGTTTTGACTGGTGATATTCACCAGATCGATACACCTTACCTGGACAGTCAGAGCAATGGTTTGTCATACCTGATAGACCGGGTGAAAGACCATCCCATCGCTGCGCACATTTCCCTTCAAAAGGGCGAACGATCAGAACTGGCAAACGTTGCAAATGAATATCTTTGACCTATGAAATACACTTTGAGCATGGGTGCTGCATTGCTTTTATTCGGATGTGGAACATCCGAAGCCCCAACAAATGAAAACGAAATAAATACAGAAATCACAACAGAACAAAAAGAACCGATGGCAGAAAATCAAAAACCAATGGAATACGTTGTAATGGAAACCTCTTCGGGTGCTGTTACGATTGAACTCGATCCAAACAGTGCACCAGAAACGGTTGCCAATTTTTTACGTTACGTTGATGCAAAGGCCTACGACGGAACAATTTTTCACCGTGTAATCAGTAATTTTATGATTCAGGGCGGGGGATTTACACCTGATGGAAATCAAAAACCCACGGAAGCACCCATCATGCTCGAAAGCCAGAATGGCTTAAAAAATGACATTGGCACCATCGCCATGGCCCGCACCAATGCGCCCAACAGCGCCACTTCACAGTTTTTTATCAACGTTTCCAAAAACGATTTTCTTAATTACTCTCCAGGGAATCCTGGATACGCCGTATTTGGCAAAGTGACATCGGGAATGGAAGTGGTCAATCAAATCAGGCAGGTACAAACCGGGACACGCAATGGCATGGGCGACTGGCCAAAAGAAGATGTGGTGATCAAAACAATTCGCCGGGAATCGTAATCCGAATTGAACCCTGCTGAATCAGGGCGGGGCTTACAGTAAATATGATCAAAAAAAATGGCTGTTTCGACAGCCGTTTTTTTTGATTATAACCAGTCTAATTTTTGATCAATACAATACATGCCTTTTGGGGCGTTGTTAACTCAAACCCATCTTATGATTTCTAAAATTCCCGTCGGCTTGCTTTTTTTGTTTTTCCATTTTCAAATGTCCGGTCAGGTCGGAAAACAGTTTCCGGCCATCGAAGTGGAAGATTTAAAAGGGATGACATATCAACTACCGACATATTACGATTCAGAATATACGCTGATCGGAATTGGTACAAGTAAAAAGGCCGAAGATGATCTGAAAACTTGGCAAACGCCGGTTTACAACAAGTTCATTGCAAAAACGGGATTGATGGATCAAATGTATGACGTGGATATTTGCTTCCTGCCAATCTTTACAGGTGCCAGTCAGGCAGCCAAAGGGCAAGTCGTGAAAAAGCTCAGGGAGAACAATGAAACCCTTGTTTTAGATCATGTGATGATTTATGCAGGAAGCCGGGACCCTTTTGATAATATAGGGGCAGGTGATAAGGACGCGCCCACCTTCTTACTAATTAATCGAAAGGGTAAAATTTTGTGGACCGCGCAGGGTCAGTTTCGTCAAAAATACCTGGACGAAATCGAAGAGATTGTATCTCAATAAATCCAATTAATCAAAAAAAAAATCCGGCCTGTCAGCCGGATTTTTTATGAGATAATTTCCGCTTTGGGATATCTTTCTTTCCAAAAGGCTAACTTGGTCATGTCCCTGATGGTGATAACCGTTTTAGCATCAAGCTGAACCTTGATTTTTGGTTTCAACTCTTTTATATCGTCGGCTTTTCTTCTTCGTGACATTGCTTTTTACTTTAATACGAATAACGACAATTTATTGGTTATGTTCTTCTAATTCTCAAACGATTAACAATAATTCTGTTTTAACTAGCGTCGCTTGAAAATGTAAGGGCCTTCAGTGGCTCCCCATACTTGTTCGTCAGCATCGTTATATCCTCTATCCCAGCTTCTTATTTCCTTGTTTGTGATCATGGCTTCCGAGGTGGCATAGGAAGCACCTTGCATTTCACTTTTGCACGATTGCGCATCAGTATTGCCTGCAAACTGGAAACCATCGAAAGTCAGGAAAACGGTGCAGCCCTCTTTGAAAACGAGGTCGAAAGGGGTAAGACTGCCAAAAACTGCAGGATCTTTCCAGGCACCGACGGCTGCTTGTTCGTCGCGGAGGGTATATACGTCGCTGGTGTATGAATCTTCTTCAAGTTCTGAGACAAAGTATACCCGTTGTCGGTAAGGTTTTGCGGGCATACTTGCCACCGCCTGCTCCACATAAAGCCATATACCATTGGGTTTATCTGGCCAGATACGGGCCATATGCAGGGAAATATCGTAATATGAAGTATCTCTGGAAGCTTGTTCAGCGGAGTCAAACGAACCTGTCATCCAGGAAGACAGATTGATCAGCCCTTCCGAATATCTGTCTTGGCCTGAGACCCGTGTAGCGAATACAGCAAGAAATAAAACGATAGAAATATAAATTTTCATATGATAGATTTATGGGCTAATTTAACATAATCTGGCCAAAATCAAAGTTAAAACCCGCTAAATTGCAGGAATGAATGGAATTTACATGGGTATTCTTTGGCTGCTTTACTACGGCTTGCATAGCGCCTTTGCCATGGAGCGGGTTAAGTCCTTTTTTGACCGGCGATTTCCTTATATAGCAAAGTGGTACCGCCAGATCTACATCATTTTTGCTGTCGTAAATTTCTTGTTGCTCGCTCGTCTGCATGCTGTTGTCCCTTCCCCTGATTTGTTTGCTTCAACTTTCTGGACAAAGTTAAGCGCTGGAATTCTCGCTATTCAGGCAGTTATCTGCATGTATCTTTCCATACGACAATTTGGTTGGAGGCGATTTTTTTCGAGCGCGGCTCCCAACCCGGCCGATACACCCCTTTTAAAAAATGGCATATATGCGACTATAAGGCATCCGATGTATTTCGCGATCCTTCTTGTGGTTATTGGTTTGTTCCTGTATTTCCCTTCCGGGAAAAATGCCATGTTAATGCTGACCACCGGCTTCTATCTGTTGATCGGATCTATGCTCGAAGAACAGAAACTCATCCGGATATATGGTGTCGAATACCTGGCTTATCGCCAAAACACACGCATGCTTATTCCTTTTCTTTGGTAGCGTCCTCAAATTGTAATGAAACTGAATTCACACAATATCGAAGTCCCGATTCCGTGGGACCATCATTAAAAACATGACCCAAATGGCTGTGACACTTGCCGCAAAGGATTTCGGTTCTGACCATCCCATGCGTCGCATCCCTCACGGTGATCACTGCTTCCGGACTTACCTGATTGTCAAAACTCGGCCATCCGCATCCCGATTCGAATTTTTGATCCGAGTAAAAAAGCAAATTTCCACAGGCTCGGCATTCGTATTTTCCTTCCGCAAAATGCAAATTGTACTGTCCTGTTCCGGGACGTTCTGTCCCTTTCTGCCGCAGTACGCGATATTCTTCAGGCGACAAAAGTTTCTGCCACTCCGCTTCTGATTTTTCGATTTTTTCTTTCATCTATGAGATATATATTCAATAAGTTTCTGTAATAAGAAACCAGGATATTTTGAAGCACTTGTATTACGCTCATGGCGAATGAAAAATTGAGAAAGGCGCTATCTGAAAAACTTAAACCAAAGCAGAATATGCGTATCAATCAGGTAATTCATTTTTCATACCCTTTAAACATGTCAAGAGGTTCATTGAAATCTTCAGAAATGAATTCTACCAAATATTTTCCCGATCCGTAAACTTTTGAATCAGGTTTGATTTCCGGAGCACTGAATTTTTTCTTGAACCTCAGCAATTTTTTAATAGCTTGCTGATCATCTAATTGGGTTATCCAGTCAATAAGTTCAACTTTAATTGTATCAATATTCATGACTGTAGATCTTTATATTGTTCGCTATCGAAGATACAATATTTACAGTGACTGCAATCGAATTTATTGAACTCAATATTGAGAAAGCTTCGATTCTCCGCGCATCTGCGAAACTGAATACAAGACCTTTTCCTTCTGTGGAAAGGTTGATCGAAAGAAAACGATTGAGATCTCTGAAATAATCAGTGGGTCTTTCGCTTGCCTTTGTATCCGCCTCCACCGCCACCTTTTCGGTTGCCACCAAAACGGCTTTCACCTTTGGGAGCCGTCGCAGGATTATAAACAAAACTTTCACCGACGTCTTCTGGAACGGGCTGTTTCCGCACTTCCATCTCGATGAGTTGTTCAATCCTGTGAAATTTTCGTTGCTCAGATGGTGTCACAAATGTGATGGCCATACCCGACTGATCGGCACGGGCTGTGCGTCCTACGCGATGTACATAATCTTCGGCTTCATCCGGCACGTCAAAGTTGAGCACCAGCTGCAATTCTTTGATGTCAATACCTCTGGCGAGAATATCCGTAGCCACCAGACATTGGATGTGACGGTTTCGAAAACGACGCATCACTTCTTCGCGTTCATCCTGCGTCAGGTCGGAGTGCATTTCTTCCACCTGAAGTTGCGTTTTCTTGAGGATTTTCGCAATTTCCTTTACATTCCGTTTGGTTCTGGAGAAAACGATGACACCATTCAGGCCTTCCTTGTCGAGCAGCCTTTTGATCAGCGCGGGTTTGTCTTTGTCGAAAACGAGGTAAGCTACCTGCATCACGCCGGCCGCTGGTTTGGATATGGCCAGGCTGATTTCACCCGGATTTTTAAGCAATTTTTGCGCAAGCTGGCGAATCTTCGGGGGCATTGTCGCCGAAAACATCAGCGTTTGTCTTTTTTCCGGAAGGAAAGAAACAATGCGCATGAGGTCATCGAAAAATCCCATATCCAGCATGCGGTCTGCTTCATCGAGGATCAGATGACTGAGATCTTTGGTATTGACATAACCCATGTTCAGATGAGAAATGAGTTTGCCTGGGGTGGCGATAATGAAATCAGCACCCATCGTTAGCGCCTTTTTCTGTTGCTCAAAATTGGATCCGTCACCACCGCCATATAGCGCGTAAGAACTGATATCGGTGAAGTATGAAAGCCCTTCGAGGGCCTGATCGATTTGTAATGCCAGTTCGCGGGTAGGGACTACCACCAGCACACGTAGAGAGTTTGAGGCCGCTTTGGTGCGCATGAGTTCATGTACGACCGGGAGGAGGAAGGCGGCCGTTTTGCCGGTGCCTGTTTGGGCGCACCCGATTAAATCTTTTCCTTCCAAAATCATCGGCATCGCTTGTTCCTGAATGGGCGTTGCCTCTTTAAAACCCATTGAATCCAAACCTTCCAGCAACTTCTCGTTTAATCCTAAATCCTTAAATTTCACAGTTTATTCAAATTTGAGCCCGAAGGTAGAATATTTCGACGTAGAAATTGGCTTGACACGATTGCGTTGTTAAATTTGCGCCATCAAAATTCCCTTTTCAAACTAGAAATTCCCGCATGCTTATCTTTCTTTCGCCTTCGAAGTCCCTGGATTTTGATACGGCGCCTTCTGAATCCAAATCAACTGACCTGCTCTTCCCGGATCAGGCTGCCTATCTGGTGGGGAAGATGAAAAAAATGAAACCAGCTCGCTTGAAAAAATTAATGGACATCAGTGAAAATCTGGCGCAACTAAACGCCGATCGATTTCAAACCTGGTCTATGCCGTTTTCAGCCGACAATGCGAAACAAGCGATTTACGCCTTTACGGGGGATGTTTATGTCGGGATGGAAGCGCAAAAGTTTACCAAAAAGGAGATTGATTTTGCCCAGGAACATTTGCGGATTTTATCTGGTTTGTACGGAATGTTGCGGCCCCTCGATCTTATTCAGCCTTACCGGCTGGAAATGGGAACCGATCTGGCAGTGACACCGAAAATCAAGAATCTTTATGCCTTTTGGAAAAAGCGCTTAACTGCGGAGGTTGAAAAGGAAATTTCGAAATCCGAACATACATTTGTGCTCAACCTGGCTTCTCAGGAATATTCCAAAGCGGTGGACTTTAAAAAGTTTAAGGTATTGAGCATCGCGCCTGAATTTAAAGAAGAGAAGGGCGATAAATATCAAATGATCAGTTTTTTTGCCAAAAAGGCAAGGGGCATGATGGCGGCATATGCCATCAAAAACCGCCTTACCGATCCGGAAGATTTGAAGGGATTTGATGTGGATGGATACGGTTTTAATGAACGACTTTCTGATAACAGCAAGTATAAATGGGTTTTTACCCGCAAATCAAATTAAACAATGAAAATTCAAATGAGAAGACTGGCAGTGTTTGCTGGCGTCCTGTTTCTGATGGGATCTGCGGCCTGTGCCCAGAAAAATGACCGCAAAGGCAAAGCAGAATTTGCCACTGCGATGGATTCGATATCCTATGTCTTTGGCGCAAGCCTCGGACAGAATATCCGGCAGGCTGAAATCAATGATGTGAACAATGACATGGTGATGCGTGGTTTTGAAGACGCGATGAAAGGCGACTCCACCATGGTCATTTCCATGGAAGATGGCAACATGATGGTGCGGAATTTTATGCAGGGACAAGCTGCAGAAAAAGCCAAAGAATCTGTTGCCAAATCTGAAGCATACATGGCGGAGAGGGCTGGCGACAATGCTTACCAATCAACTGAAAGCGGCATGCTTTACAAAGTGACAACGCCTGGTGATGGCCCGATGCCTGTAGCTACGGATGTGGTGAAAGTGAATTACGAAGGCAAAACGACGGATGGTGAAGTGTTTGACAGTAGCTACGAGCGTGGTCAACCTGCAGAATTTCCACTCAATCGGGTGATTCCAGGATGGACTGAGATACTTCAGTTGATGAATACCGGAAGTGCCGTTGAGGTGATTATTCCACCTGCTTTGGCATATGGAGAGCGCGGTTCACCGCCAAATATCGGTCCGAATGAAGTTTTGATTTTCAAAATCGAACTGCTCGAGATCATGCCGGCTCAAACCGGAGAGTAATGCTTTTCGAAAACATCAATTACCTTCTTCGCGACAGAGGCGCTTTGCCGCTGTCGGGAGAAGGTTTTTTATCTCTCAATCCCGAAGCCCTTTGGGATTTGGTTAGCCAACTGGGTTATACATTTGAAACACTCAATACCATCGATTTTGAAAAACGTGCGGAATTACTTCGCAAGGTGGACATCAAACTCGTGGTGCTGGATGTCGATGGTGTGCTCACCGATGGCGGACTGATGTACAGTTCAGGCGGTGAGGAAATTAAAAAATTTGATGTCAAGGATGGAATGGCCATTACACGTGCCATTGCCAGAGGAGTTCAATTTGGAATTATTAGCGCGGCCTCGCGAAGCGAAGTGGTTCACATCAGGGCAAAGATTCTCGGCATTCAACATGTCTCCGTAAGTCCAAGGCCCAAGATCGAAATTCTCGAAGAATGGCTTTACAAAATAGGATTGGGTTTTGAAAATGTGGCCTACATCGGCGACGACATTAATGATGTGGCTATGTTACAAAAGGTAGGGCTTAGCGCTGCTCCCGCCGATGCCATCTATGAAGCCCGGGCTGCCGCCAAAATTGTGCTTCAACGCAAAGGAGGACAAAGTTGTGTGCGTGAATTTTTGGACAACTATGTTTTTGCCTAGTTGGAAATTTTTGTCTGTCAGTATGATATAAAAAAATCCAGAGCGAAAAGTCCGGATTTTTTGTTTTGATGTGAGGCGCGTTACTTTCTGTTCAGAATACTTTCTTTCTGAAGAATTTCATTCTTTTTTTGCTCAATAACATCGTGTTTTTCGGCGATTGCTTTATTAACCAGATCCAACTCAATAGTGAGTTTTTCTTCGGTGCTTTTTGCTTTCGAAGCATTTTTTTCCAAAGTTTTCAATTCCTTTTTCACCATTTTGGGATTCATTGAAGCGAGCTTGGTGGACAGGATGGCCACTTCGGTCTCCAGATCGCCGATTTCCTTGCGGTACTGATCGCGTTCGTTTTCCGATTCGCTTTTGTCGGTCTCAATCGACTGGCTCAGTTTTTCGGTTTTTGAGATGCTTTTGTCCAGTTGTTTGATTTCTTTTTCAGAAGTTTCTTCCTGCTCCTTCGCCATTTCGATTTGTTGAGCCCTGGCGAGTGCAAGGGAGTCAACCGGCTCGGTGCTGTTGAGAATGGCTTCGTTGTTTTTGCGTTCCTCTCTTGAGATGTCGGTCGTACTTTGTGCATTAGACAGAGCGTTTTCCGACTGTCCTTTCGAGTTTTGAAGGGCCTCCCTCGATTCCTGACTTTCTTTCAGTTCACTCTGACTTTCCCCAATTTCACGGACCACTTTGTCTTCTTTCTTTTGCAGTGCTTTCAATTCTTTGTTTTTCGATTTGAGGGTCGATTTTTTTTTTTCATAATTAAAAGCGGCGAATTCTGTTTGCTTTTGCTCGTGCATGGCGGCAATATTCTGGGCATCGCGCTTGGCTTGTTCAGCTTCAGGACGGACTTTAACGACGGATTTTTCCAGTTTGACAATTTCCTTTTCCTGTTCTTTGATAATTTTCTCCAGGTCGCTGATTTCTGATTTTAAGGTATTGGCATCCTTCGCCTCATCCTGAGCGAAAGCCTGACATGTGAAAGCGATCAACAGCAAAGTAAAAATTTTTGTTCTCATGGTATTGGATATTAGACGATCACTGGATTTTGTAGTTCTTTAAAGGTAGCCAAAAGTTCTGTGGAAAGCGCGGCATTTTTATTTGCTGTATACCAGGCATGGACTTTCTCCGCAAATAGATCAAATGGCACCTTTTCGCCCACCTGATTCTTGTATTCCTGAACCAACAGTTGAACGTCAGCTGGTCTTGGACCCCATGTGGAGAGGACTTGCCCGGTATCACCATGATAAATAATGAGTTTCGGAATGGAGCGCGTCCCATTGGTCAAAAACTGATCTATCAATTCTGGATGTTCATCGCGCAATACCAAATCGAACTCTACACCCGGAATCGCTCCTGCAAGAGCTGCGATATAGGGCAGATTTTGCGCGGCATCTCCACACCAGGTTTCTGTGATTGCAAGCCATTTGGTGGTATGTGGCAGGGCATTTACGGAGGCTATCAAATTATGATCTACTTTCACCGTTTTGTTGAGCCGTTGCATGCGTTTTAAATTGAGTTTTGTGTAATTGACAAGACTTTCTGATTGGAGCGGACCACTTGTTTGGCCATTTTGAACAAGATTTTCAACGAAAGTCATATATTCTCCGTATGAAAAGGTTCGAACGTTGGATGAAACTATTGATTTATTCATATTCGTTTTACTGATTTTTTATTGGGTCAAAAACACCGACTGATAATATTTGTTTTAATGTTTACTTTTCTCTTCAACGGTATCCTGATCACGCTTTCAATTTATATTGGAACTTGCGCTTTTTATTATTTTTTTCAGGAAAAACTCATTTTTGTGCCCTGGGGTACAAAGAAAGTGCATTCTCCGGTAGTTCTGGCATCGCAATTCGAAGAAGTTTTTTTAGAAGGTATAGAAGGAGGTCGTATTCATGCCATCCACATCAAAGCTAAAAATCCACGTGGTTGTATCCTTTATTTTCATGGCAATACAGGTGGTATCTCCAGGTGGGGAGCTATAGCTGAAGAACTGGTTTCGTTTGGCTTTGATATTTTTCTTCCGGACTACCGGGGATACGGCAAAAGCCGCGGGTTGCGAACGGAAGCAACACTCTACAGCGATGCCATGCTTTGTTATAAATTTATTTTAACATCGTATCCGGAAGAAAAAATTTGCCTTTATGGCCGATCGCTCGGATCTGGCATCGCATCCTGGCTTTCCTCAAAATCAAAACCAGGGGCGCTTATTCTCGAAACGCCCTACAGCAGCATGACCGATGTGGCAAAATATCATTCAAAAATCATCCCGGTCAAACTTTTTTTAAGGTATACTTTCAATAGCGGGTTATTTCTTAAACTTGCTGAAGCGCCCATCCTGATTGCCCATGGTACCAAAGACAACATTGTGCCATATAAATCCGGACTGAAACTTTACAATGGTTTGAGGCAACGCGACAATGTGCAAATGCTCACCATCCCCGGTGGAAAACATGGAAATCTCAATGGATTTCCGGTCTTCCGGGATACCCTTCAGAAATTTTTTGACACGTATTTCCCTAGAACCCTTTGATCAGCGAGTAATCTTATATGTGTGTTCGCCTCTTTGATGTGCGTAAAACTTTCTCAATATTTGAAAATCATACCCCTAATTCCCCTCTCGAGAGGGGACTTGCCGCCCGCAAGGC
>JBBSDD010000052.1:0-10435 GCA_038249755.1 Flavobacteriales bacterium
ATGGGATTCACGTGCCCCCAATAGGATTCTGTTTGCGGATGGACTTCGGGATCGCCGTATACTTCGCTGGTGCTCGCCACCAGTATTCGCGCTTGTTTGGCTTTCGCCAAACCGAGCAGATTGTGGGTGCCCAAAGATCCAACCTTCAGGGTTTGAATGGGAATTTTTAAATAATCAATTGGACTTGCCGGCGAGGCAAAATGAAGGATGTAATCCAAGTGTCCCGGCACGTGAACGAAATTGCTGACATCGTGGTGAAAAAAAGTAAAATTTTCAAGTGGGAACAGGTGCTCGATATTCCGCAAATCACCGGTAATAAGATTGTCCATTCCGACCACATCCATTCCCTCCGCAATGAAACGGTCGCAGAGATGTGAGCCCAAAAAGCCGGCAGCACCTGTAATAAGTACCCGTTTATTTCCCATCAATTTGGATTTACAGTTTCGCGGCCAATGCTCTCGTAATAGAATCCCAGCTCGCGCAACTTTTCTGTTTCGAAAAGATTACGACCGTCGAAAATCACTTTCGCATTGAGCATTTGTCCGATTTTATTAAAATCAGGATTTCTGAAAACGGCCCATTCTGTCGCGATGAGCAGGGCGTCGGCATTTTCCAAAACTTCATACATGTTTTCTGAACGGCTGATTTTCTCACCATAAAGCGACGATACATTGTCCATGGCTTCCGGGTCGAATACCGATACAGTGGCTCCCTCTTCGAGCAGCGCATCAATCATATACAAGGCCGGAGCTTCGCGTATGTCGTCTGTATCCGGTTTGAAGGCGAGTCCCCAAAGTGCAAAACGTTTGCCTTTGAGTGATCCACCGAAGTAATTTTTCATCTTTCGGATAAGCACCAATTTTTGACTGTTGTTAACCTTCAGCACAGAATCGAGAATTTCAAAATGAAAGCCCGAATCCTTTCCGCTCTTTACGAGGGCCTGCACATCTTTGGGAAAACAGCTTCCGCCATAACCGATTCCTGGAAATAAAAATCGTTTTCCAATACGGGAATCAGTTCCGATTCCAGCCCGTATTTTATCTACATCGGCACCGACGAGTTCGCAAAAATTTGCAATCTCGTTCATGAAAGTGATCTTGGTTGCCAAAAAAGCGTTCGCTGCGTATTTTGTTAACTCAGCTGATTTTTCATCCATGATGATCATCGGATTTCCCTGCCGCACAAAAGGCTTGTATAAGTCTTCCATAATTTTGGCGGCCCGGGTCGAACTGGTGCCTATGACCACCCTATCCGGTTTCATAAAGTCTTCAACCGCAAATCCTTCCCTCAAAAATTCAGGATTGGATACCACATCAAATTCCACCTTTGCATTTTTGGCAATAACCGCATGCACCAACTCCGATGTACCCACCGGTACCGTGCTTTTATCTACGATTACGGTGTACTTTTCAAGCAATTGGCCCAACTGATCAGCGACACCGAGCACATAGCGCAAATCGGCTGAGCCGTCTTCTCCCGGAGGGGTGGGCAAAGCGAGAAATATGATTTCGGCATCCTGAATAGCAGATGCCAGGTCGGTGGTGAAAACCAAACGTTTTTGACGGATATTTCGCTCAAAAACGGTGTCCAGATAAGGCTCGTAAATGGGAACTTCCCCATTTTGCATGCGTTTCACCTTGTCTGCGTCGATGTCCACGCAGATCACGTCATTGCCTGTATCGGCAAAACAAGTTCCGGTAACGAGACCGACGTAACCTGTACCTACAACGGCAATTTTCATGGGCGTTGTTGCTTAATATATGTTTTTACTGTTTCTGTAATGTGTGTGAGCTGCTCTGTGTCGAGTTCTGTTTGCATGGGCAAAGATGCCACGGACGCACATAGTTTTTCCGTTACCGGAAAATCTCCTTCCTGATATCTGGCATCGCGGTAAGCTTTCTGCAAATGCAACGGGACCGGATAATAAATCATCATCGGAACATCGTGATCGGATAGAAACTGACGCATCGCATCGCGGTCCACTCCATTCAAAATCATGGTGTACTGATGAAAAACGTGGGTCGATTGTTCAAAACGTGCAGGTGTTGTAATCTCCGGAATGTCTTTAAAAGCCTGATCGTAAAAAGCCGCAGCCTTATTTCTTTCACGGGCATACTCATCGAGGCGACGCAATTTGATGCGCAAGATGGCAGCCTGTATGGAGTCGAGTCTGGAATTCACCCCAATCTCATCGTGGTAATACTGTCTGCTCTGACCATGATTGGCCACCATGCGAATTTTGGCAGCATAGTCATCATTGTTGGTGAAAATGGCTCCACCATCTCCGTAACACCCCAAATTTTTGCTCGGGAAAAAGGAAGTGGCCCCAATATCTCCCATGGTTCCGGCCTGGTATTTTGATCCGTTTTTTGATGTATAACCCGCACCGATCGCCTGGGCCGTATCTTCAATTACAAATAATTTGTGTGCTTTGGCCAATTCCAGAATCTCATCCATGGGTGCACACTGACCGAAAAGATGAACGGGGACTATCGCTTTGGTTTTTGGCGTGATGGCAGCGCGAATCGCTTCCACATCAATATTAAACGTATGGGGATCGACATCGACAAGCACAGGTGTCAGTTGCAAAAGCGCGATGACCTCCGCAGTAGCAACGTAAGTAAAATTGGCCGTGATCACTTCGTCTCCCGGTTTCAATCCGAGCGCCATCATGGCTATCTGGAGGGCATCCGTCCCGTTGGCACAGGGAATGACGTGTTTTACATTGAGATAAGCTTCGAGGTCAGCCTGAAAGCCTTTTACTTCAGGACCGTTGATAAAGGCCGCTGCGTGCACCACATCTAAGATTGCCTTGTCAATTTCTTCCTGAATTTTCCCGTATTGACTAACGAGATCAACCATTTGAATTTTCTTCATCTAAAGGCTTAAATTTGCGACTGCGAATATACGTATTAATGTACACACGATTTCTGCAATACGCCTTAAAGACTCAACCATATCATGATTAAAACCCTTGTCAGTTTTGCCTTTTTATTGACAATGACCGTGGTCGGCGTTGCCCAACAATCGACCATTGCAGATGAACCTTTGCGCATGTCGATGTTTGAGTTTCACGCAGGATTTCATCAACCATATGGCGATTTAGGCGAGCTGTATGGCCCCAACGCGCACGTTGGGATTTCCTACGCCTATAAAACGAAAACAAATATTCTCCTCGGAGCAGATTTCTCTTTTCTGTTTGGAAACAATGTGAAGAACCAGCAAAATATGTTTCGGGAATTGCGCAATAGCAGCGGCGGAATCGTTGGGCCAGACGGGGAATACATCACTGTGTTGATTCAGCAACGGGGTTTTACGGGCGGTTTTTCCGTCGGCAAAATCTGGCCGATTTTTGGGCCGAATCCGAATTCCGGTTTGTTGGTGAAAGTGGGGGTTCATTTTCTGGAATACCGCACCTGGATAGAAACCCGCGAAGACGAAATGCCACATATAGAAGGAGAATACCGAAAAGGGTATGACCGCAAGCGCGGCGGCATCGCTACTTCACAATTTGCTGGATATCAGCATTTCAGCAACAGTCGTTTTGCCAATTTTTTCATCGGAGCTGAGATTTATCAGGGTTTTACAACGGATTATCGCACGTACAATTTTGACGAAATGCGAATTACAAATGATGATTATTTCGATATTCTTGTCGGTTTTAAAGTGGGTTGGGTGATCCCGATTTACAAGCAACTGACCAACGACTTTTTCTACCAATAGGATGCGGCATTTATACACAGCCGCTATGTTGTGTTACGGATTGGCTATCAGGCTGGCATCCGTTTTTTCGGCGAAAGCCGGACTTTGGATATCTGGTAGAAAAAACCAACAATCACCTCATTTCTCACAGAAAGGCAGCGCAGGAATCTGGATGCACTGTGCTTCGCTGGGAGAATTTGAGCAAGGCCGACCAGTGCTCGATCAGCTCAAGCTTTTGTTCCCGGATATGCCGGTGTTGTTGAGCTTTTTCAGCCCATCCGGATACGAAATACGAAAGAATTATCCGGGAGCCGACAAGGTGGTTTACCTCCCGCTCGATATGCCGGTAAATGCCAAAAAATTTTTGAAGACGTATCGGCCAAAAATGGCCATTTTTGTGAAGTATGAGATCTGGCACAACTTTCTTTATGCCCTGAAAAAAGGGGAGGTGCCAGTCATTTTGATCTCGGCCAAATTCCGGTCCGAACAGGTCTATTTTCAATGGTGGGGTACATGGTTTAAAAATAGTCTATCCGGGCTGTCACATATTTTCACCCAGGATGAAGCAAGTCAGAAACTACTTTTGGACGTAGGCGTTTCGAGCGTTTCTGTGGCTGGTGATACCAGGTTTGACCGGGTCCTGGAGATTGCGCAAAGCCGGGTGGACCTGCCAGTGATAGCAGAATATTGCCATGGCAAACGGGTCATCGTTTGCGGAAGCACCTGGGCCCCGGATGAGGACATTCTTATTGATTTTTTTCTCAAAAACAGACTGGTTTATCCCGACCTGAGACTGGTTCTCGTACCACACGAAATTTCAGAATCACACATTCAGAAATTAATGGAAAAGTGCCCTGGCAGCATCCGGTTTAGCCAAACAAAGGGCTCACTTCCCGAAACGCCGGTGCTCATTGTCGATACCATTGGCATGTTGAGCAAAACGTATGCATACGCGCATATCGCTTATGTGGGTGGGGGATTTGGGGCAGGGATTCACAACTTGCTCGAACCAGCGGCTTTTGGCGTACCGGTAATTTTTGGTCCCAAACATCAAAAATTCAGAGAAGCCGGAGAGCTCATTTCAAATGGGGGAGCCTGGTCGATCAATGATCAGGCTGGCCTTTCGGCAAAAATAACAGCACTTCTTGATATACCTGACTTGCATGCCGGCGCTTCCGCAGCTGCCGGGAATTATGTTAAAAACAATGCAGGTGCGACGCGTGTAATCGGGGAGTACCTTTCCAAAAAACTGTAAATCAGGAGGCGCTGTTGCCGTACTGCGCCACGCGAATACGGTCGAGGATAAAATGAACTGCGGCAGCGGATACCAATAAGATTGATGCAATTTTTGCGGTAAGCATCACGTCAGAGGCTTCCTCATGAGCCACCCAGATGGCTACGTAAGCCCAGGCCACAGCGACACAATAGGTGTAATCTTTGTGCGCCAGCAGGAAATACAAACCAAGGATCGAACCACAGACCAAAAGAATGATGGCATAGAGCGCAGGGCTTTGCATAAAGAATGAAATGTCGAGGGAAACGATATAAACTGCGATATTAACCATTGCTGCCACGCTTACCCAACCAAAATAAAGGCTGAAGGGAAATTGAAAAAAATACCGATGGGTGGTGCTGAGGGCATCTTTCACACGGTAAAAGACGCGCATAATCAGGATCAGGGATATCAGAATTACGCCCATCAACAATACAGAAACGCCAAGCCATTCATTTTGAAAAGCAAACAACCAGAGAATATTTGCTATAAAATTCACAATGGCCAAAGGCCAGATAATCGCGTAAAAACGAATGTGTTTTCCTTTTGTCAGTTGAAAAACTGCAAAAATCGCAAGAGCCAAATATATCAGACCCCAAATCGAAAAAGCATAACCCGCAGGGGTGATCAGCGTGTCGTATTTGGCACTTACCTCCGCATTGTTAACACCTCCAAATGGGATGGCATTGGATAAATAATTCATCAAAATCAACACAAAAACTGTGATGACGAAAATCCAGCGTTTCAAAACATCGTAAATATAGGCTGTTCTCATTGTTCTGGTTTTTGATTCACCTTACTGTTAAACACGTCATTCAGAATTTCTTCAAAATGTTGAGGTTTGATCGAATAAAATTCAATTAATTTACCATTCAATCAAACACATGAAAAAGACAATCATTTGGGCTATTTCCCTACTTTTTGTATTGGCAATATTATTCTACATTTTCCTATATGCCAAACTGGAAATCATTGCCGGATACAATGCAAAGATACTATGCTCGTGCATATTTGTTTCAGGCATTGATCAGGAAACCGCAGAAAAGGTTGATTTGGGCTTTGGGCCGTTGTGGTTGGCATCAAATAAAGTTGACCTCTACAAAAAGGCCGTTTACTCAAACGTTCTTGGTATGCACCCGAAACAAGCGCGATACCGCGAAGGTTTGGGGTGTGCTCTCGTCAATTCATCAGATGTTCAAATCGTAGATTCCCAAACTTTAACTGCAATACCCGGTAACCTGGGACCTGATATTTGGGGAAAGGAAATGGTGAAGGGAACAAAGAAATTAATCGATATCCTTCAACAGGCATTTGATACTGCTGGCTCCAACGCACTACAAACACGGGCTGTCATTGTCATCAAAAACGGCGAAATAGTTGGAGAATCCTACGCTCAGGGAATCGACCAAAACAGCAAGCTGCTCGGGTGGAGCATGGCCAAAAGTATTACTTCCGCACTGGCAGGTATTCTGGTCAAAGCGGGACATTGGGGTTTGGATGACCCTTTGAATTTACCGGAGTGGCAGGGAGATGATCGGAAAAACATTACCCTCCGTCACGTATTGCAAATGACCACAGGTCTCTCTTGGGAAGAGGAATACGGCAGCGTTTCCACAGCCACCAAAATGCTGTACAGCAATAATTCTATGGGTGCGTATGCCGCCTCCATGAAATCTGCATACACCCCTGGTGAATACTGGCAGTATTCATCCGGAACATCGAACATGCTTGCGATGGCTATGGGCAGCGCTTTTCAATCGCAAAAGGATTACTGGAGTTTCCCGCATGAAAAACTCTTTGGACCATTGGGAATAAGCAATTTCGTTATGGAAACGGATGCTTCCGGGCATTTTGTAGGTTCTTCTTACGCTTATGGCACTGCCAGGGATTGGGCAAAACTCGGGCAGCTCTATCTCCAAGAAGGCAATTGGAACGGCGAGCAGATTCTGGATTCGTCCTGGGTGTCTTTTTCTCACGAACCTGTGAAGGCAAGCGAAGGGAAATACGGCGCTCATTTCTGGCTCAACGCCGACGGACGAATGAGTTTTTTCGGTGCATCAGATTATTGGATGGATGGTTTTCAGGGCCAATCAGTCCTCATCTCCCCAGATGACCAACTGGTAATCGTGCGCCTCGGCGTGACATATGACGAAGAAGATTTTGATTTTAATACCTGGGTCGGAAAGATAAAAGAAGCGGTAAAAGATTAAATGAATATCTCAAAGAACATTATAAATTCGGGTAATCCAATCCTCTTTTTTTTAATCTTTATTTTCTCAAACCATTGATCCAGATGACGATTCATGTCACAGGAAGCCTCGTCGCGATCTGAGGACTTTGTACTTTATACTTCATACTACCGACAATCTTAAACTCTACCGACGTTGATTGTGCAAAGGACCAAATTTCTTCAATTCATCATTCGTAATTCTTCCACCAGCTGCTTCTTTTTGTAAAATGTCTTTATGTATCAAATCGTTTATGTCCTTTATCGCCATATCCTTTGAACATTTGGCAATTTTCGTCCATTTCGAAAGGTTGCAGCTCAAAATTTATCGTTGCTACTTTTGCGACGATTGGTTGGTTTATTCGTTGCACAATAGTTGTAGAGAACTTATTCTAAGAGCGAAAACCGAATATGATCAATCATCGCGTGATTCACTTCCGTGTTCATGTTGATATTCCAGTCTTCAAAGGAAATTTTCAACGTATTCTCCCCGTCAGGAATCGTTATTCGCAAAGAATTCGAATAACCCCAGTCAGACCACTCGTCAAGTCCGCGCTGTGGCATGACCAGCGGACCGATGTAGTCTGTATTCAAAAAGAGCGAACGGATGGCACATTTATTATCCGTATTCCAATGGCCGCTGCCGTTTGAGTAGCGCAA
Organism: Flavobacteriales bacterium; assembly: GCA_038249755.1. Taxonomy (GTDB): domain Bacteria; phylum Bacteroidota; class Bacteroidia; order Flavobacteriales_D; family Cryomorphaceae; genus JBBQZU01. The sequence continues at coordinate 7,863 of JBBSDD010000052.1, forward strand.
GTCGACCAGATATTCGCCTGGCAAGAGTCTGAGAGGAATTATAATTTCCTTATTGATCTCAGCCGACACTTCAACAAATCCCGGACCTGTGAAATTCAGATATTTCTTATTTGATCTGTTGGTATAACCTTCGGCCTCCACGATTTCAGTTTTATATCCGATCCCTATCGGTTCACTGATGAATGATTCATACCCTGCGGAATCAATCGCGCTCACGGCATATTCAGCTGGAAGATCACCGGAATTTGGGATGAAAAATGGTACATCGGTGAATTTCAAGGATTTTCCATTTTCATAAACGAGATAGGATGTGGCTTTTTCAACAGCGTTCCATTCCAGTGTGTCATTTCGCTTTCGCGCAATGGGATTGGGCAAAGTGTAATGGTTTTCCACTAAATTGATCTCCTGATTATCAAAAGACTTGTTGTCCAATTTTATAATAATGGAGTGGCTGCCCTGAAGAGTAGATGGGATTTCCGCACTATGTGTCTCTTCTCCATCGATTTGAATACTTGCTGTTTTATTTCCAAATCCGCTTACGGTAATATCGAGTGTTGCCTTCCGGTAGTTAAAATTGACGAGTCGCATGGTTCCACTATATGCTTCCGGGATCACCGGATTGAAAGTGAGCCGGTCCGGATGAAATTCCATTCCGAAAAAGACCCTGTGCACCATGGCCAGATTGCCAGCGATGCTCCAAAGCATCTGGTGCGAATTGATTTCTGTGGCTTTGAAGTCGCCGGTTTCGGTGTCCATATTTTCGTAATTCGAAAGGAACAAGCCGGCAGCGCGGTAAATTGAAGCAAGGCCGTGGTTGAGCACTTTTTCATTGCCCGTTTTGGCGGCAGCCATATTCCAATATGACTGTACGAAAGGCCAAATGGCATCGTTGTGATAAGGCGGAATGCCGGGAATTTGCGGATAGATGCAGGTCGCGCCAAAAGCAGTCAGCGGTGATTGCGAAACAATGATTTTGGCGCGATCGGCGTCCGCAATTTCAAAAATTACCGCAAGCGCTTCTCCCAAAGCTTCAAAGCGCGGCGATTTGATCAGGTGTTGTTTTCCATAAATATACTGTGCGAAATAACCTTTCTCTTCGATCCAGAGATGGGCGTTCATACCCTGCTTAATTCCTTCGGCGATTTCTTCAAATTTGCCGGAAGGCTCACCAAGAATTTTGGCCATTGCGTCCAGGATGATATGCTCCTGATAGTGCACGGCGTTGGTACCTAGATTTTCGGAAACGTAGATATCCATATTTGACATCCACTTCGGATAAGTCTGCTCGCGCCAGTCGAGAAAAGACGACTCGCCTTTGTACATACCGGTTTCAGAGTGCAGGGTGAGATAATCGTCCGCAGCGGAATTTTTGATAATCTCAAAACACTGCTCCAGCCAGTCGCGCTCCCCAGTGACTTTGTAGACTTCCCAGGCAGCCAGCGCCCAGACCACGCGATCAGACGATACGGGCCAGGAACCACCCGAACCGGTATCCTGAACGGTGCGCTTTCGGTTGACCTTTTTCATCAGGCTGATCTTGGCCACTTCGGGGTTGATGTAAGCCAGGGCCAGGTAGATGCTGTAACTGATGTCGCGGGTCCAGACCCCGCCCCACGCAGCTCCTGTCCGAAATGTACTATCCGGCTCTACGGCCAAAACAGATTCCTGTAAAGCCATATTAAAAAGCGCATCGACCATCGGAACATCGGAGGTAAGCTTCGGCAAATGACTGATGTCTAAAGTCAGTTTCCAGGTTCGTTCTTCGCTTTCTATTTTGGGATTGAGTACCAGATCGATTTCATAAATGCCATCGCCATCCGGGTCTGTGAGCTCCAGCCCTTTTTCTTCCAGCCCTACCCAATCCCATGAGAGCGGTAGCGAACTTCCGGCGATGTACACACCTTTGAATTCATCTTTGGCAACTTTCGATCCATCCACCGCTTCATAAAACCCCTTGTCTTCGAACTGTTCAAGCACAGGCCGCAAGTCGAGCCGGAACTTGTATGGATAATCGGTCGGCAAAATTTCGCGCGCTCCTTCTGTTTTTCCAGAAGGCAGTCCAAAAACATAAATTTCAGATTCCTTTTCTCCCTTGATTTGTATCTCACGATCCATTCCTTCCGCGAGATCGTTGTCTTTCTCATTCAGACTGAATTTGAAATGGATGCGGCTTGAATAAATTTCGTTGGCCGGGCTGGCGTAGTTGGATTTTATTTCGGTGGGAGAAATGACCACGGCCACGTTTTTTCCCTGTACGATGCCGTCGCGGGTGATGGTGAAAGCCTCTGATGTGTGCAAGGTGTTACTTACTTCAGGATCGTTGGTGCATCGCATGTTTAACATAAGAAAAGTGGCGCAATAGAGTAGAATGCGAATGAATTTCATCTGAAAATTTATAGTCGACCAAATTAGGTTTTTTTACTGGCGTAAGTGCAGAATTTGGTAAGAATGCTGGCGGATGGATGCGAGGCCATCAACAACTGTCTAGATCTTATTTTCTGAACAAACTACTTAATCTATTATACACTTTGTATAATACATTTTGTATAATACATTTTGTATAATACATTTTG
>JBBSDD010000053.1:0-10417 GCA_038249755.1 Flavobacteriales bacterium
GTGCAGTGACGGATAAAATTGATTCGGTTTCCGGAAGGCCTTCCACAACATCGATAATACCCCGTAAAAAGTCGTTCATATAAGTAAAAGAAGCTCCTTCCGGTGCCGTGGCGATAACCTGAATTCTGCTTTTGTCCTCCATGGGGGCGAGCTCTGACTGCAAAAGCGAACCCAAACCCCAAATTATGGCAAAAGAAACCACCATAAGTAACACCGCCAACCACCTATGCCGCATGAATCCCTTCAACCCACGATCATAACCACTGGTAAGGCGATCAAAGAATTTTTCGGAACGACGGTAAAACGCATTGTCATTGCTTCCCTTTTTTAGAATTCGGGAACTCATCATGGGTGTCAGGGTGAGCGACACAAAGGATGAGATCACAACGGCACCAGCTACCACCACTCCAAATTCGCGAAACAACCTGCCTGTAAGGCCTTCCAGAAACATGATGGGTAGAAAGACAGCCACAAGCGTCACTGTGGTGGAAACTACGGCGAAGAAAATCTCTTTGGATCCAATGAAAGCCGCCTTTCGCGGCGACATTCCCTTTTCTATTTTTTGGTAGATGTTTTCCATCACAACGATTGCGTCATCGACCACAAGACCAGTGGAAAGCGCAATCCCCAAAAGCGTGAGAATATTGATTGAAAAATCGGCCAAATACATAATAAAGAATGTACTGATCAACGAAATAGGTATGGCTATAATAGGTATGAGCGTGGTTCGCCAGTTTCTCAAAAAGAGGAAAACGACCAACAACACCAGTAAAAACGCAATAATAATTGTCTCCTGCACTTCTGTAATGGCTTTGCGGATACCAATGGTGGTATCGAGGGCGTAACCAAGGACGAGGTCTTCGGGGATTTCTTTTTTCAGTTGCTCCACCCTTTCGTAAAATTCATCCGCGATGGCTACATAATTGGCTCCCGGCTGCGGTGTCACCGCAATTCCGATCATAGGGATGGCGCCGTCGCCGCGCAATAAGGTTCTTTCATTTTCAGCTCCAAGCGCTGCGCGACCGACATCTTTCAGGCGAATAATCTGCCCACCGTCATCGCGGATAATCATGTTGTCGAATTGCTCAGGCGTTTGCAACCGGCCCAAGGTGCGAATAGAGAGTTCGGTGGTGGACCCGTCAATGCGACCAGTTGGCAATTCGACATTTTGGCGTTGAAGTGCTGAGCGAATATCCACAGGCGATACATTGAGAGCTGCCATGCGATCCGGATCCATTTTTAAACGCATGGCGTATTTCTTCTCTCCCCAAATGCGAATTTCGCTAATCCCCTCAATGGTTTGCAATCGTTCTTTAAAGATGTTATTTCCGATTTCCGACAAACTCAAAAGTTCGCGGTTTGGACTTTGCACCGTGAGTGAAAGGATGGTGGTGGCATCGGCATCTGCCTTTGATACCACTGGCGGATCTGTATCAGGAGGAAGGTTTCTCTGTGCGCGGGAAACCCGGTCTCGAACATCATTTGCGGCAGCTTCCAAATCCACTTCCAGACCAAACTCTACGGTAATGCTGCTGCGCCCATCGCTGCTCACAGAGGTGATATTGCGAATTCCGTCGATACCATTGATTGATTCTTCAAGAGGTTCGGTAATTTGAGAAATCATAACCTCACTGCTCGCCCCGATATAACTCGTGGTAACAGTAATGACAGGCGCATCCACACTGGGGTAATCGCGGACACCGGTGGAAGTGAAACCGATGATTCCGAAAAGGACCAACGTAATGGAGAAAACCGTGGCGAGAACGGGTCTCTTGATACTTATTTCTGGTAGAGTCATGCGCCGGGAGTCTTGATAATATTGGAAGATGGGGCAGACTTCTGAATGGTAACGTTCACAGGCATTCCAGGTTTCAGTTGCAGAATGCCGCTGGTGATAATTGTATCACCTTCCTGCAAACCTTCTTTGACTTCCACTGTATTTTCAAATCGCTGGCCGATTCTGATATTTTGTTCTTTCACCTTTCCATTTTTGCTTAGCAAAACCTTGGCACCCTGAAGTGCGGGTATCAATGCATTGGCAGGTATTTCGATTACACTGCCTGCTTCGGGAAGCCGGATGTGCACATTTGCAAACGCGCCGGGTCGGAGATGATCGTCCGTATTGGGGTAGAGCGCCCTGATTTGCAAGCTCCGACTGCTGGCCTCAATACGTGGCTCGACTGCATAAATCTCAGCTTCGAGGGTATCCGGCAGGGAAGAAATAGTAAAAAAAATCTTCTGCCCTACTTTTATTCTCGGACTGTATCGCTCTGGTACAGAGAAATCGATTTTGACAGGTTTTACACTCTGGAGTGAAGCAATACGGGTGGCCGGTGTGATGTTGGCTCCTTCGCTCACATATTTCAAGCCGACCGTGCCGCCAAATGGTGCGCGTATTTCCGTCTGGTCGATTTGCGCTTGTAGGATTTGAATTTCTGACTGCTTTACCAGCAAATTATTTTGGGCAATGTCATATGCTTCCTGACTAATTCCTTTAATATCGAGCAATTGTTCCTGACGACCAACCTGATCCTTGAGTAATTGAATTTCCTGGCGGGCCCGGCTGAAGCTGGCCTGAAGTTCATCGTCATTTAGTTTAATCAACAATTGACCTTTGGTTACTTCACGTCCTTCCTGAAAGCCGATTTTTATGATGCGCCCAGAAACTTCGCTCATCAGGTCTATTTGTTCACCGGCTATTACGTCGCCTGTGCTGGTAAGTAGCACATTGGTAGACTGTGAAATTGCAACGACTCCACTTACCGTAAATGTTGCTGACTGTTGCGCAGGCTTCTCTTTCTCATTGCCGGCACTTTTTGAATCGCACGCGGAAATCAGAATTAAAGACAATCCCCATATGATCAGGTGATTATTCACTTGTTATTTGTTTATTTTTGAATAATTAAATTTCACCAATTCCTTGGGCAGTTGCGACATATTCGACTGAATTGTCACAAGTGCGCTCAAAATCTGGTCCTTCATTTCTTTTGAAATGCCACTGAAAGCCTGGTCTTCCAGCGTTTCGATAGCAGCCCGTATTTCAATGCTTTCGCTGCAGGCTTTTGGCGTTGGATACAGCATGATGGTACGCCGGTCATCCTTAAAAGCCTCGCGGAAAACGTAATCTTTTTGCACCAGATAATCAATCATTCGGCTCATGGTCACCTTATCAACATCCATCAATTGAACGAGATCTTTTTGTGTGATGCCCTTCTGATGCCGCACGATCTTGAGGAGACAGTAAAAATATCGATCAATATCAAGGTGAATTAACATACGCGTGAGGGCACCAAAAAAATCTTTGGTAATGAGGTGCAGTGATCGTACAAGAGGTATTTGATTTTCCACGGACATGACGGACAAAAGTACAGCAGTATAATTGCGAATAGAAACTGTTAACATTGTTTACCATGATGTGTTCAAATTTTGGTGAAAGTTCGGTAACCGTTTTTGTGAAGGCGGTCTATTGACATAGTGCACAATTGACTGAATTAACTCAAGTTTCGCACACCATTTATTTGCAGCAGGGACGGGACTCGAGCTATTAAATTTTCAACACTGCCCTGGCAGCGGTCTTTTCGACTCTGCCAGTGGCAACGAAGGAAAAACATACGTCTAACCACTTATTCAAATCACCCGATTACGCACCGCCGAGGTAAAGCTTTCTCCTTTTTAAATGCCCTGCGCTGGCGGTAAAACCAAGATCCCATTACGGCCCTTGGGGCCTACGAAGATCTCACCACTCCCTGGCTCCTGGGAGATTTTCACAACCGAAGAACGCAAAAGTACGTGTGAAACTTGAGTTATTTAAGATTCAATAATTCAACAGCCAAGTAACAATTTTGGATTCATGAGGTTTCGCCGTAAATGTGCATTGGAGTTTTAAGCGGCATCCATAGAAATGGATATAAATCTTCATCCTGAGGATGATTTTCACCATCAAAAAAACGTAAGTAATTTTATCCGAATTTTGAAAAGTAATAGGTTGATATAATTTCAGCTTTTTTGTTGGATATAAATCACTCGAATTTTAAAATTTGGTCTATACCATTTATGTTGCAAAGTAAAAAATTGGCGTTTATTTTAACCTTTTTATTGGCTTGCAAATTGATTTGGATCAGATATTGCAACTAGTCGCTCAACCAAATGAATCCCCATAATTATACGCTATGAAAATTCCTGAATCGTTGATTTTAATTTTTTCTCTCATGTGTTTGTCCGCTTCCTGCCAAAAAGAGGTTATCAGGTCTGGGGATAGCGGAGCGACTAAGGGTTTATATGCTTCTCCACAATTTTCCAAATCAGAACTGATCCGGTACGAAAACGTATTATATTCCACCCGCCCAAATTATATGGGAAAACAATTTACAGATAATAATCTCAAAACTTCAGAGCTTCAACAAAATTCTTTGAAGATACATTTGGACATCATCGTGCCTCCCAATGCCACGGCAAAATCGCGACAACCCTTGATCGTATTTATTCACGGTGGAGGTTTCAAACAGGGTTCCAAAAAGGGGTTAACCAGCCAAATAGTTTCCTATGCTTCTGCCGGATATGTTGCTGCGACGATCAATTATCGTCTTACGGTCCACCAGAATAACGACGCGGAACTGCGAACAAAGGCAGCCCTTTATGCCCTCGAAGATGTGCAAAATGCCATTCGTTTTCTCAAGGCAAATGCTGACATTTACCACATTGATACTACGCGCATCGCAGTTTCAGGAGGATCTGCGGGCGGTGGCCTCGCATTGGGGATTGCTTTAGGCGCCGATGAAATTGAAGATTTTATTTCCGACTATCCCGGGGTTAGTGCGCGGGTCGATGCCGCTTTTCCCTCAGGCGCGACCCTTACTACCGATAGTCAAATTGATATTTCTACTTTGCAATTTGATAAAACAGATGCGCCTATCATGCTTTTCCATAACAGCGAAAAAGACCCGGCAACCGGTGCCACCTGGCAGGATGTAAAAAACACCGAAAAATTAATAAAAGATTCAGGAAATGAGATTCTTCTTGTTCCCCAGCCTCCAAACACGCACACAGTTTCGTTGGCTTTAGGCGGTCCATTTTGGGATACAATAAAACCTTTTTTGTGGCAACATCTGCGACTCGATGAAATCAGTGCAAAATAATTTCATATACCGGAATGATCATATAAATAGCGGTCATTATTCCGCAATGATTTACATGATGCACATTGACTGAAAGATATATTTCGCAGAGAGGCTTTTAATCCACACTTCTGTAAATTTGAAATTATAAAAATAAAAATTCCTTCTTACCATTTACTTTCCGGTTTACCTTATCGGGAAATTTGATAATCAGTTACTTTACTCAAGTTTCGCACATCACATATTTGTAGCAGGGACGGGACTTGAGTTATTAAATTTCAACATTGCCCTGGCAGTGGTCCTTTCGACCCTGCCAGTGGCATGGAAGGAAAAGCATACGTCAAACCATTCATTCAAATCACCCGATTACGCCCCGCCGAAGCGCGGCTTTCTCCTTTTCAAATGCCGTGCGCTGGCGGTAAAACCAAGACCCCATTACGGCCCTTCGGGCCTACGAAGATCTCACCTCGCTGGGGCTCCTGGGAGATTTTCACAACCGAAGGGCGCCAGCCTGTTGGCAGGTAAAAATGATGTGCGAAACTTGACTTACCTTAAAGTGATATTAGGTGAACTTCTATTCGCACAAACGGAAGGTGCAGAACTCATATAAACGGTCCATCAGGGTCGTCCAGTTCCAGATTTTTCATGACTTTGCATAAAGTTAAATTTTCCCTTTTTTATGTGGATGGTTGTCTCAGTTACTTGTCATCGCCTCGTCACTCGACAGTATAATTCTTGGGAAGTGGAATTTTCAGTTAATGATTCACTCCCAACTTTTTTACCACATATACTTTAATATTCTCTGTCGAATCCTTTTGGATCAAAATTTGCAGAAGTACATGATCCTGGCAATCTAAACTTATACTTAATGAAAATCACAGCAAATTCTATTCTACTGTTATTACTTACTATTCAATTTTCTTCCTGCAACAAAGAAAATAATTCAAATGATTTTGTAAGTACGAATTCCGGTTTATACGCATCCCCTCTTTTTTCGGCATCACAATTAACCCGTTATGACAATGTGCCATTTTCTACCCGTCCCAATTTTATGGGAATTCAGTTTACAGATGATCTCACAATGATGGAGGAGCAGCAGCAAGCAGAACTGACAATATATATGGATGTGGTCGTGCCACCAAATGCGTCGATACATTCACGCCAGCCACTTATGGTTCTGATTCATGGCGGCGGATTTTTACAAGGTTCAAAAATTGGGTTAACAAATAACACGCTATCCTATGCTTCTGCAGGATATGTGTCAGCAACTGTCAATTACAGATTGACTGAAGACAACTATTTAGACGCTGATTTGCGCACCTTGGCTGTATTGCACGCACTGGAAGATGTTCAAAATGCCATTCGATTCTTAAAAGCCAATGCAGAGATTTTTTATATCGACACCACCCGAATAGCCGTATCAGGGGGGTCGGCAGGTGGAGGTCTTTCATTGGCGCTGGCTTTGGGCGCGGATGAAATCGACGAACTCGTATCAGATTATGTAGGTATAAGTGCCCGCATTCATGCATCTTTCCCCTCAGGGGCCACCCTCACGGCAGATAGCCTTATTGATTTTTCATATTTGGAAGGAGATGCCACCGACGCGCCGGTGATGCTTTTTCACAACAGTCTGGTGGACCCGGCCACAGGTGCCACCTGGCAGGATGCCATGATTACCCAAACAGCGATAGAAAATTCAGGTAATGAATGTATTCTTATTGCTCAACCCGCAACGACGCATACCGTATCGCTGCATGTCGGCGGTCCTTATTGGGAGACTATGCGTCCCTTTTTGTGGCGGCATCTCAGACTCCATGAAATAGTGGAAAATTAAGTTTTGACAGAGATACTGTCTTGGGTCAACCAAAATGTGGTAATAAATCCCCAATCCCAGTTTCAGATTAACTTTGAGAGACAGTCTTTTAACGGAAGGCCCGGTTTTAGCCCAGACTAATTTAAACTATTAGTCATGGAAACAAAAGATCATACACTCACGCAATTACTCTCTGCAGATTCCCTTATCGGAAAATCGGTTGAAAACTACGAAGAAGATAAAATTGGGGATATAAAGGATTTGGTCATTGACCCCATCTCCGGAGAAATATCTTATGCTGTGCTTTCCATCAACACTGGATTCCTGAATCTGGAGAGCAAATTTTTTGCCATTCCTCTACAGGCAATGACCGTGACGGAATCTCATGTGAAATTTGACATTAGCAAAGAACATCTTAAAAATGCACCCGGATTTGACAAAGATGTTTGGCCAACTGGTCCTCAAAAGGAATTTCTTTCATCCGTCTATGATTATTACAAAATTTCGCGTAGCACAGGTGGATCATCTGGACAAACAAATAATGATCGCGGTAATGAAGATCTTCATCTCATGTCAAATCCCGACAGCAAAGCCAATATACACGCCAAGGCTGGGTCGGTCGATGCCGACCAGATTGATCAAGGAAATTATGATAAGGATCCGAATTCAAATAAGCAATTTGATCGCTAGAGCGCAATGGCTGCCGATTGACGAAAATCGGAACAGCAGCATAATTCGCTTGTATACAAATCATATAATAATCAGAACTTTATGAAATCTGCACAACACACGTCGTTACCATCTTCAAAAATCATTGGAAAAAAAGTGGAAAATAAGGCTGGTGCAAAAATTGGTCAAGTGAAGGATTTGATCGTGTCACAAAGTGAGGGTCAAATTACGTCACTGGTCATTTCATCCGGGGTTTCATTAAATCCCGCAGAATCTTATGTTGTATTTCCCTTCGCTTCTTTGGTCATGCAAATTGATGAGGAAGTCTCACTAATCCTCGATACAGACCAGTAAAAAATGGAATCCGCTCCACTTTTGAAAAATATTTCATCTCACCAAGCTCTTCAAGAGAATTTATTCGCAAATAAAAGCGGATGTTTTATAATTGATGATATGCAGTTAAGACACCTTCAACTGAATGGACACTTCACTGGAATTTGGGGCGACGCTGCTCCTGAAGGAAGCATGAATACTTCAAATGCCTATTCTGCCAATCCCGATCACAAAGATTCTGACGCCCATCGCGGTCCTTTTCCAGCAATGAATGATGCGAAAGGAAACCTGATAGAGGATGGCACCAAAGACCGTCAGATGCCTTAATAAAAAGTGAAAAAAATGAAAATAAAAAAACCTGTCGGATTTGATCCTACAGGTTTTTTTTTCCTCCGTTCTACAACGGCTTGATTCATTTGGATTTCATATTTCGAATTCCTCCGCAAATTTTACGACATGTTTGTCATCCGCTAATTTGACCAGGAAAGCGGGTTTTTCTGCTGTCGCATCCGCCTCCAATGTTTTACCATCCACTTCGATGGTCGTTTTCTGGATAAACCTTGTGAGAATTTCTCCATCCTGGGCATTTCCACCTTTCCCTATTTGCACTTTGTCACCTTCATTCCATTTGTTGGTTTTCATAATACTACCTTTTAATTTTTTTAATCTTGTCTCATCACAGCAGAGACTTATATTAAATTTATTCCAAGTATTATACCATCATAAAATTCGCTGGGGTTTATTCTGTTCTACAATGAAATAGCACAGCCTATGGAAAGCAAGGCAATTTGCGCATTGGGTAATTAAATACGCAATACAGCGAAAATCTGGAGGTGATAAGCATCCAAAAATTTACACGTGGCGGCTTGGTCTTTACCAGAATTATTTTTGAAGTCTCCCGAGCGGATTTCCCACATACACTCCCGGTTCAGCGATATCTTTTACCACCATTCCTCCCATTCCAATTGTTGCGTTATCACAAATTCTTATACCCTGTTTTACTGCCGAATTCGTGCCCAAGTAAACACCGTTTCCCAGATTGCAATTTCCACTCAATCTTGCTCCCGGTGCCGCAGTGAAATAGTGGCCCACAATGCAATCGTGTGCGATTGAAGCATGCAAATTCACATGGGCGTGTTTGCCGATTTTTATATTGCAGGTCAGGATTGCGCCGGCAGTGATAATACTACCTTCCCCTATTTCCACCCATTCAGATATGACAGCGGTTGGATGAATGATCGTGGTAAAGGTGGTGGTTGAGGGCAGGCTTTCCACGACGCTTTTTCTGGCAACGGGATCTCCGATTGCGACGACAACGTGGTATAAATTCGGATCAAAATCTGAATGTGATATGACTTTCACCCCCATCATATTTGGCACCGTGTAATGGTTATTGTTCACCATAAAGCAGGCAACCTCATCAATTTTCAAATCTGTTTTTGCAATGCTGTCTATCAGGCAGCACAACACTTCTCTGCCAAAACCGCCTGTTCCGAAAATGCAAATTTTCTTATCACTTTTAATCATTGTATTTTAATTTATTATTGAAAATCGCTCGTTCAGCTTATCGGTATAATTTGTTTCTGTGATTCATTCATTTTCTTCCATCAGGTCGTAAAGTTGTAAACTTTATTTTATTTTCCGCGATCAAATTTTTTTTTCAAACCAATGAAATGATTCCATTCGTCATATTTCCGTCTTCATAGCCGTGATTTAAATCGAGGGTTATAAATTGGGTACAGTTAATAACTCAAGTTTCACACATCATTTATACTTGCAAACCTGTTCACTTCCCACGCCCATGGCGTGGCAGGAATGTCACGAATACACATGAAAAAAAAGGGTACTACCAACTCATTACGCAGCCCCAGCTTATCTCCCACGCAATGGTATTCGTGGCTATTCGTGACATTCGTGACTAAAAGAACAAGCCGCTTGCGGCTTAAAAAAAGGGCCACGAGCGGCCAAAAAAGTCAGCCACGAATAGCACGAATAGACACGAATAGACACGAATAAAAAAAGTGTGGCAGTTAAAGCCGCTTGCGGCCATTCGTGTGCATTCGTGACATTCGTGGCATTCCTGCCTGGCCGGCAGGGAAGTGACCAGGTTTTCAAGTATAAATGATGTGGAAAATGGTCTTGTGGACCGCATGATCTACATTGTAAAAAAAAACACCAACCCGCCTTACTCTCGCGGCGGGCCGGGCATTCCAGCGGACGGCGATTGCGCTGGCGGCAACCTTAAACCCAGATTAACGCTGCACGGGCTAACAAAATCTTACCCTTTTACCAGCATGCGAAACTTGAGTTATTAATTTCCCGCAAGTGAATCAGGCAATTTTGAGTATCGTAATTTGGTCGGTGTATTTTAGGCATGCTTAACTCCCAACTCGAAATTTCACACTCCCAACTCCCAACTAACTACCCCTCCATCAGCACCATCCTTGCTGTATTTCTGCTCCGTTGTTCCACAATCACTGATTTGCCA
>JBBSDD010000054.1:0-10406 GCA_038249755.1 Flavobacteriales bacterium
GGCAAGTCATCGCCAATTGTAATCTGGAACTTCATGCGTTTGTGCGCACCAGCGTAATCGTTGTACTTGATATTGTAATTGTGAATCAATTTCTTTATCAACTCATTGATATGGTCATCGGTAGTCCATCTGCTTGGATTCACTACACTGTAATCGATCGCTGCAAGTGCTTTTTGTGTAAACTTAACGCCCTTTTTAATCAGCTCTTCCTTGAAGTTGTTGAAGACTCCCTGAGAAGTTTTACCGCTTACGAGTTTTGACAGCTTGTCGATCAGCGTATTTTTCAACTCTGAAACATCTTTGTCAAATTGCCTGTCAATCACTTCAACCTGAGATTTCTCTGCTGATTTGGCTTTTGGTGATTTTACAGCTTTCGCAAAAAGTTTTTTATCGATTACCACACCGCGAAGTGATGGAGAAGCTTTCAACGATGCATCTTTTACATCCCCGGCTTTGTCTCCAAAAATCGCACGAAGCAGTTTCTCCTCAGGAGAAGGATCCGTTTCGCCTTTTGGTGTAATTTTTCCGATAAGGATATCTCCTTCCTTGATTTCCGCACCAATGCGAATCATACCATTCTCATCGAGATCTTTGGTCGCTTCTTCACTGACGTTTGGAATATCCGGCGTGAGTTCTTCCTGACCGCGTTTTGTATCACGCACTTCAAGAATGTACTCATCAATGTGGATCGAGGTGAAGATGTCTTCACGTACCACTTCTTCCGAAATCACGATCGCATCTTCAAAATTATATCCTTTCCAGGGCATGAATGCCACTTTCAGGTTTCGACCGATGGCAAGCTCCCCTTTTTGGGTGGCATAACCCTCGCTCATCACCTGACCGTATTTTACACGCTCGCCTACTTTCACAATAGGCCGAAGGTTCATACAAGTACCCTGATTGGTTTTCTGGAATTTTACCAGTTTGTATTCAGTAGAATCGCCCTCGAAGCTCACCAATTGCTCTTCTTCGTTGCGGTTGTATTTTACGATGATCTTTTTGGCATCAACGTACTCTACAATTCCATCGCCATCTGCGGTAAGCAGCACGCGTGAATCCCTTGCCACAAGTGGCTCGAGTCCGGTACCTACGATAGGCGCTTCCGGACGCAACAACGGCACAGCCTGACGCATCATGTTCGAACCCATCAAGGCACGGTTGGCGTCATCGTGCTCCAAAAATGGAATCAACGAGGCTGCAATAGATGCAATCTGATTGGGAGCCACGTCGATCAGGTCAATCTCCTTTGGATCAGACACCGGGAAATCTCCTTCTTTTCTGGCCTTAACCAAGTCATTAGAAAATAAGCCTTTGGCGTCCACATTGGCATTTGCCTGAGCAATCATTTTTTCATCCTCTTCTTCGGCGCTTATGAAAATAGGTGCATCATCAAGATTTACCTGCCCATTCGCCACTTTCCTGTATGGGGTTTCGATGAAGCCCAAACGGTTGATTTTGGCAAACACACAAAGAGAAGAAATCAAACCAATGTTTGGACCTTCAGGCGTTTCGATTGTACACAACCGACCATAGTGGGTATAGTGAACATCACGCACCTCAAATCCTGCACGCTCTCTGGAGAGACCTCCAGGTCCGAGTGCAGACATACGACGCTTGTGGGTTACTTCCGCCAATGGATTCGTTTGGTCCATGAACTGCGACAGCTGATTGGTTCCAAAGAATGAATTGATTACCGATGACAACGTTTTGGCATTGATCAAATCGGTTGGCGTAAACACCTCATTGTCACGCACGTTCATACGTTCGCGAATGGTACGTGCCATACGGGCAAGACCAACACCAAACTGGTTGTGCAATTGTTCACCTACGGTTCTTACACGTCGGTTGCTAAGGTGGTCGATATCATCTACATCCGTGTTGGAATTCACCAGATCAATCAAATATTTGATGATCATGATAATGTCCTCACGTGTCAGTGTCCGTTGCTCATAGCCTGTTTCGAGGCCGAGTTTTTTATTGATGCGGAACCGACCTACTTCACCAAGGTCATAACGTGTTTCTGAAAAGAAAAGCTTGTCGATTACACCGCGGGCCGTATCCAAATCTGGTGGCTCAGCATTTCTCAACTGACGGTAGATATGCTCTACGGCTTCTTTTTCGGAGTTGGACGTATCCTTCTGAAGGGTATTGTATATGATTGAGAAATCGGCGCTGTTGGTATTCTCTTTGTGAAGAATAACCGTTTTGGCACCAGAATCCAAAATTTGATCAATGTGTTCATCCTCGATGATTGTCTCGCGATCAATGATCACTTCATTTCGCTCGATGGAAACAACCTCACCTGTATCTTCATCCACGAAATCCTCAATCCATGTTTTGAGAACACGGGCTGCGAGCTTGCGACCTTTGAGTTTTTTAGCACCTGTTTTGGTGACTTTCACTTCATCGGCAAGATCAAAAATTTCAAGGATGTCCTTGTCGCTTTCGTAACCAATCGCACGGAGCAATGTGGTAACAGGAAGCTTTTTCTTACGGTCGATGTACGCATACATAACCGCATTGATATCAGTAGCAAATTCAATCCACGATCCTTTGAATGGGATTACGCGGGCTGAATAGAGCTTGGTGCCATTGGCGTGTCGGCTTTGGCCAAAAAACACACCAGGAGATCTGTGCAACTGAGAAACGATAACCCGTTCTGCACCGTTGACTACAAAGGAGCCCTGCGGTGTCATATAAGGAATAGTACCCAGGTACACATCCTGAACGATGGTTTCGAAATCCTCGTGTTCGGGATCTGTACAGTATAATTTAAGCTTGGCTTTGAGAGGTACTGCATAGGTCAATCCGCGCTCTATACATTCCTGCATGCTGTAGCGCGGTGGGTCTATGAAATAGTCCAAAAATTCAAGTACAAACTGATTTCTTGTATCTGTGATTGGAAAATTTTCGCTGAATACTTTGTAAAGACCTTCGTGTTCGCGGTCTTCAGGATTTGTTTCGAGTTGGAAAAACTCCCGAAACGATTTCAATTGTACTTCGAGAAAGTCTGGATAATCGATTAGGTGACGACTTGAAGCAAAATTGATGCGCTCGTTGGATTTATTCGTAAGTGTAGCCAAAACTGAATAATTAGGAGATTAAAAAAGAACGCCTTTAACGCGGAATAACAGAAAAAGGGTTAGTCCATCTCGTCATGATGACAAGATGAACTAAGCCTTAACAACTAATATAAAAGGATGTTGAAATCCTTATTTGATTTCGACTTCGGCACCAGCTTCTTCAAGTTGTGATTTCAGGGAGTCTGCTTCTTCTTTAGAAACACCTTCTTTCACGGGAGCAGGAGCACTGTCAACGAGGGCTTTAGCCTCTTTCAAACCAAGACCGGTGAGTTCTTTCACGAGTTTTACAACTCCCAATTTCGCCCCACCGGCAGCTTTAAGAATTACGTCGAATGCAGTCTGAACTGCTGCTTCGCCTGAATCTCCGCCACCTGCGCCTGGAGCTGCTACGGCAACAGCTGCTGCTGCTGGTTCGATTCCATGCTCATCTTTCAGGTAAGCTGCCAATTCGTTTACTTCCTTTACTGTAAGGCCAACCAGTTGATCGCCTAGCGTTTTAACGTCTGCCATTTTATTTGTTTTTTAAGGTTTTGATTCTGTTTGTGTTGTGTAATAATTAGCGTTCTGAGAGTGTTTTGACAACACCAGCAATGGTGTAGCCACCTGATTTCAAAGCACCAAGTACATTTTGCATTGGTGATTGAAGGAGGCTGATAATACCACCGATAAGTTCCTCGCGCGACTTAATGTCGACAAGGGCTTGCAGCTGGTCGTCTCCTACGAAACACATCTCTTCTACGTATGCCGCTTTTAAGATCGGCTTCTTGTTTTTCTTTCGGAATTGCTGGATCAACTTTGCCGGAGCATTGCTGGTTTCCGACAACATCAATGATGTTGGCCCGGCGAGCACGCCATACAGTTCTGTGAAATCTTTTCCTTCAACCCTTTCGAGGGCTTTCTGTAAGAGAGAGTTTTTAACAACTGTCAATTTGATTTCCTCTTTGAAGCAAATTCTTCTCAGTTCTGATGTCGCAGCTGCGGAAAGTTCCGAAGTATCTGCAAGATAGATTACGTTTGAGGCTGATAAGGTCTCGGCTAATTGGTCGATCAGTTGATTTTTTTCAGTTTTCGTCATTTGTTCGATTATTTAACCCTTAGGCCATTGCCGACTTTGTTTCCACTTTGACACTTGGTGTCATTGTGCCGCTGATAGAGATACTTTTAATGTATGTACCTTTTGCTGCAGATGGCTTCAACTTGATCAGAGTTTGGATCACTTCGTGAGCGTTGTCTCTGATTTTGGTCGCTTCAAAAGAAGACTTGCCAACTGTCGCGTGTACAATACCGTATTTATCAACTTTAAAATCGATTTTACCGGCCTTTACATCGGTAACAGCTTTAGCAACATCCATTGTAACAGTGCCGGTCTTGGGATTTGGCATCAGTCCGCGTGGACCGAGGATTCTTCCCAAAGCACCAACTTTACCCATTACGTTGGGCGTTGTGATGATAACATCTACATCGGTCCAGCCATTCTTGATTTTCTCGATATACTCGTCAAGTCCTACAAAGTCAGCACCAGCTTCTGTCGCTTCAGCTTCTTTATCAGGATTGCAAAGTACGAGAACGCGAACGTCTCTTCCGGTACCATGTGGCAGGGAAACGCTTCCCCTCACCATCTGGTTCGCTTTTCTTGGATCTACACCAAGGCGAACGGCCAAATCGATGGTTTCGTCAAACTTGGTGGTGGAAATTTCTTTCACAATACCAGTTGCTTCTTCCAGTGTGTACGACTTGGTTGGTTCGTATTTGCCCAGTGCTTCTTTACGTTTTTTCGATACTCGCATAAAAAAAGTTTTAACCGTTAAAAGGACTTTTGCCCTTTATATTAAGCCCCATGCTTCTCGCCGTTCCGGCCACCATTTTCATTGCCGATTCCATCGTGAAGGCATTCAGGTCAGTCATTTTGTCCTCTGCGATCGCTTTGATCTGATCCCAGGTTACTGTACCAACTTTCAGCCTGTTCGACTCTGCCGAACCGGATTTGATTTTTGCCGCATCCTTTAACTGGATGGCAGCAGGTGGTGTTTTTACTACAAAGTCAAAAGACTTATCAGCGTAAACGGTAATTAACACAGGTAAAACTTTTCCAGCCGAATCTTGTGTACGCGCGTTAAACTGCTTGCAGAACTCCATGATATTCACTCCCTTGGCACCCAAAGCGGGGCCAACTGGAGGAGAAGGATTGGCAGCTCCACCTTTAACTTGCAGCTTGATCATTGCACTTACTTCTCTAGCCATTTTAAGTTTTAATTAAGTGTATATTGATTCAGTCAGTCTTTGGAAGCTCACCACCCTCACATGATGGAAAAGACAACTGGTGAATCCAGGGTAATTAGCTTTCTTTTTCAACTTGCATATAACCCAATTCCAATGGTGTTTTTCTTCCGAAAATCTTTACCATTACCTTGAGCTTTTTCTTTTCTTCATTAATCTCTTCGACCACGCCGTTGAAGTTGTTAAACGGTCCATCAATTACTTTAACGCTTTCACCCACCACGAAAGGAATATTCAATTCTTCTTCGCTATCGGCCAGTTCGTCAACCTTTCCGAGAATTCTATTCACTTCTGATATGCGCAAGGGCACAGGGTCTCCGCCCTTTTCAGCACCTAGAAATCCGATGACGTTGTTGACGTTTTTGATCAGGTGAGGAACTTCTCCCACCAGCTCAGCTTCGATCATCACGTACCCCGGAAAAAAGTTTCTCTCTTTGCTGATTTTCTTTCCGTTCCGGATTTGAAAAATCTTTTCTGTTGGAATCAGAACCTGGGTTACGAAATCGTCAAGCTTGGCACGTTTCACTTCAAGTTCGATAAAGTCTTTGACTTTTTTCTCCTTGCCGCTTACGGCTCTAACCACATACCATTTCTTCCCTGAATTCTCAGCCATATCAGTTAAATTATTAAAGTGTACCTAACATCTGGTACAAATACCCGAGCAACCCTTTCCATCCTGAACCTCCTTCAGTCGCAACCTGCACACCGAAAATGTAATCCATTAGAAAAATGATAAGGGAGATAATCACAGAGGCGATTAATACAAGGATGCTACTACTTTGCAGTTGCTTCCATGACGGCCAGGTCACTTTGTGAACAAGCTCATCATATGATTCTTGAAATGTTGTTTTTACTCCAGCCACAATTATCGCTTTTTATTCGCACGGGTGGAGAGGCTCGAACTCCCGACACCTGGTTTTGGAGACCAGTGCTCTACCAACTGAGCTACACCCGTATTATGACAGGTAAAGGTGAACGCCGAATTGGCATTCACCTTTCCTGTTCGAATGGATTTATAATTAAAGTACAATCTCTGTTACCTGACCTGCGCCGACAGTACGTCCACCTTCGCGGATAGCGAAACGAAGACCCTTGTCCATTGCAACAGGAACGATCAATTCTACATTGATTGTAACGTTATCGCCAGGCATAACCATCTCACGGCCTTCACCCAAATTGATCTCACCAGTTACATCCGTTGTGCGGAAGTAAAACTGCGGACGGTATTTGTTGTGGAATGGTGTGTGACGACCACCTTCTTCTTTTTTCAAAACATAGATTTCAGCTTTGAATTTGGTGTGTGGTGTGATTGATCCTGGTTTTGCGATAACCATTCCACGACGGATTGCGGTTTTCTCAATTCCACGGAGCAACAAACCTACGTTGTCACCAGCTTCACCTCTGTTCAAAATTTTGCGAAACATCTCAACACCTGTAACAACAGATTTCAATTTCTCAACCTGCATTCCAAGGATTTCTACCTCTTCGCCAGAATTGATAATTCCTGTTTCGATACGACCTGTAGCAACTGTTCCACGGCCAGTGATTGAGAAAACGTCCTCAACTGGCATCAGGAATGGTTTTTCAATGTCACGGGGTGGCATTTCAATCCAGGTGTCTACAGCATCCATCAAATCTTCTACCGTCTTCACCCATTTCTCTTCGCCGTTCAAAGCGCCAAGAGCAGAACCAGGGATTACTGGCGTATTGTCTCCGTCGTACTCGTAAAAAGAAAGCAATTCACGCACTTCCATTTCAACAAGCTCAAGAAGCTCTTCATCGTCTACCATGTCCACTTTGTTCATGAAAACAACGATACGTGGAATACCTACCTGGCGACCCAAAAGGATGTGCTCACGTGTTTGTGGCATAGGTCCATCCGTAGCGGCAACGACCAAGATAGCTCCATCCATTTGGGCAGCACCAGTAACCATGTTTTTTACATAGTCAGCGTGACCTGGACAGTCTACGTGAGCGTAGTGACGCGCAACTGTGGAATATTCAACGTGTGATGTATTAATAGTAATACCGCGTTCTTTCTCTTCAGGAGCGTTGTCGATCATGTCGAAACTCTTTACTTCAGAAAGTCCTTTGGCCGCAAGTACAGATGTAATTGCTGCGGTTAGTGTTGTTTTACCGTGGTCAACGTGTCCAATGGTACCGATGTTAAGGTGTGGTTTGGAACGGTCGAAATTTGCTTTAGCCATTGCTAATAATTTAAAAGGTTATTTTATACTGTATGTCGGTTGCATGTTGCAAAAAATGCCAATAATGAGCCAATGATGGGAATTGAACCCATGACCTCTTCCTTACCAAGGAAGTGCTCTACCCCTGAGCTACATCGGCTTAGAAGAATGTTTAGAGCGGGAGACGAGATTCGAACTCGCGACATTTAGCTTGGAAGGCTAATGCTCTACCAACTGAGCTACTCCCGCTTATCCTGGAAGTATTTATAGTGGGGAGAGCAGGATTCGAACCTGCGAAGGTAGAACCAACAGATTTACAGTCTGTCCTCGTTAGCCACTTGAGTATCTCCCCAATCATAAATATTTCAAAGAGCCGATGGAGGGACTCGAACCCACGACCTGCTGATTACAAATCAGCTGCTCTAGCCAGCTGAGCTACATCGGCATTATTCTTACATTGTAGAACGTGCGGGTTCAAGACCCTACCTTTCCGTAAAAAGGTCTGCAAATGTATGAAAGTTTTTCATTGAAAAAGCATCTAAGTACAAATTTATGTCACCTAATTGAATGACGAATGGAGATAGAGACACGAGCTGTTTTGAATCAATCAACTAAAATTATGATAGTCAGATATTAACGTGTAGAAAAACGCAATACTTTCATTTCTGTTCAAGCCAATTTTTAAAAACTGATATGGCTTAAAATTATTCTGAAAATCAAATATAGGATGGAACTTCAGAATCATCCTATTCAAATAGAAAAATAGCCGGAGAAAAATGTTGTATTGTGCAAAATATTGCAGAAGCTTTTTGCACAAGTCAAAGACATTTAAAGAAAATGAAGAAGACACAAAACGGATAAAAAAAACGCCATCCGAAGATGGCGTCATTATTTGCTGATGTAGAGAAAATTAATTCAAAAGTTCTTTTTTACCCTTGTGCTTTCGTATTTGCTTTCGCAATGCTTCGATGACCAAATCGGTACCCGCCTCAAAAGAAGCCGATTGCCGCCTGGCAAACAATTCTTTCCCGGGAACATTGAGTTTTATTTCGGTTATTTTATTGCCCTCCTCATGGTTTTTTTCGAGCCTGAGGAAAACTTCCGCGCCGATCATATGGTCGTGAAATTGCTCCAGCTTTTTCAATTTTCCTTCAATAAAGGAAATGAGTTTGCCATCGGCTTTGAACTGAATTGAATGAACATTTACCTGCATAATTTTTACGTTTTATAGGTTAGCAAATACCGTTAGCCGTTGGGATGGGCATCGCGGTGTATATTCTTAAGTTTTTCAACAGTATTGTGGGTATAAATCTGGGTGGCAGCAAGAGAAGCATGGCCCAGGAGTTCTTTAATGGCATTCAAGTCAGCTCCGCGATTGAGCATGTGGGTTGCGAAAGTATGACGCAAAACGTGCGGGCTTTTTTTTCGCTGCAAACTGACGATCCCAAGGTAGTTATTCACCACTTTATAAACAAGTTTTGGATACAATTTTCTTCCCCGCGCATTCACAAAAAAATGACCATCCGAATCCACCTGTGAAAGCTCTTCCCGAAAACTGGCATAGCTGCCGATTACGTCGAGAAGTTCCTCGCTTACGGGTATGATTCGCTCCTTGTTTCTCTTCCCCAGAACTTTTATGGTTTTCTGATGATAATCAATATCAAAATCTTTTAAACCCAGAAGTTCGGCGCTTCTCATTCCTGTATGATAAAACATTTCAATGATTGCGCGATCACGCATACCTTCAAAGGTTTCGGGAAATAAGCCCCGTGTAGATAACTGCATCATCTGGTCTTCTTCAACAACAGTGGGCAATCGCTTCGGTATTGTTGGAAGAACCAATTTCAGTGTGGGGTCGCTCTTTATATTGTGGTATTTGCGCAGCCAGCGAAAATAGGTGCGTGTGGCGCTGATCTTGCGTCTCACTGTCCGCGCAGTTTTATCGTCTTCCATAAGCGATACAGACCATGAGCGCAGGTGCGGATGCAAGGCTGATTCAATTTCTTCGATCTCGAATGTAGCTTGAAGAAATGATCGAAGTTGACTTAAATCAGAAATATAATTCTTTATCGTATGCGGACTGTACCGCTTTTCGTAGGTAAGGTAATGGATGAATTCTTCGCGCATAAAAAAAGGCAGTACAAATTGTACTGCCTTAAATATCTGAATAAATATCTGATTTAGTCTTGTTGACTTCTGATGTGATTGGCGTAAACCGCTTTAAGCTTTTGCTGGCGATTGACAATCGATGGTTTGATAAATTGTTGACGCGCCCTCAACTCCTTCACAACACCTGTGCGGTCAAATTTCTTCTTAAATTTCTTGAGGGCTCTTTCGATGTTTTCGCCTTCTTTTACTGGAATAATAAGCATACTGTGAGTTTCCGTTTTATTTAGGGAGTGCAAATATATACAATTTTCATAGAAATGAAAATCAGGCCAGGATTTTTCTGGAAATAACCAGTTTCTGAATTTCACTTGTCCCTTCCCCTATTGTACAGAGCTTGCTATCTCTGAAAAACTTCTCTACAGGAAAATCTTTGGTGTATCCATAACCGCCAAATATCTGAATGGCCTCCGTAGCTACCCGAACACATACCTCGCTGGAATAGTATTTGGCCATAGCCGATTCTTTGGTCATCTCCCGCTTGTTGTCTTTAAGAAACGCAGCCTGAAGCGTAAGCAATTCGGCTGCCTCAATTTCAGTTGCCATATCGGCCAGTTTAAATGCTATTGCCTGAAAATTTGAAATGGGTTGGCCAAACTGTTCGCGTTCTTTGCTATATTTCAATGCAGCTTCATAAGCGCCTTTTGCCATGCCAACACCGAGTGCGGCGATAGAAATACGACCTCCATCCAAA
>JBBSDD010000055.1:0-10391 GCA_038249755.1 Flavobacteriales bacterium
AAGAACATACTCTCCACCATGTTACAGAGTTTTGTAGCGCTTGGCGTGGTGAGTATTATTTGGTTCGCTGTTGGTTTTAGCCTTTGTTTTGGCGATAGTATCGGTGGCATAATCGGCAACCCGCTCAGTTTTGCTTTTTTTAATAATGTAGGAATTCAGGCGCATCCGGCTATTGCAACTGGCCTGCCGTTTATTCTCTTTGCGGCATTCCAACTCAAGTTTGCCATTATCACCCCGGCTCTCATTACCGGCTCTTTTGCAGAAAGGATTCGTTTTTGGAGTTATGTCATTTTTATGTGTCTTTTTACCCTTGTCATCTACTGCCCGATTGCGCATTGGGTGTGGCATCCCGATGGTTTCTTGTTCAAGATGGGCGTGCTTGACTTTGCCGGTGGTGCCGTTATTCACCTTTCGGCAGGCGTGGCTGCATTGGTAGGTGCCATCGTATTGGGCCGACGTGAAACGCATTTGAACAATGAAAGCCAAACCCCTTCGAATATTCCTTACATCCTTTTGGGAACGGGATTGCTTTGGTTTGGTTGGTTCGGTTTCAATGCGGGCAGTTCGCTGGGCGCAAATGAAGTAGCAATTTTAGCACTACTCAATACCAATATGGCCTCGGCCGCTGCGATGATTTGTTGGATATTGCTCGACGTTATTTCCAATAAAAAGCCCAATGTTGTGGGAGCTTGTATCGGAGCAGTAGTCGGCTTGGCAACCGTAACCCCTGCAGCTGGTTATATTGATCCGGGTTCGAGTATCCTTTTTGGAATTATCGGTTGCATATGCAGCTATTATGTGGTGCATTGGAAAAACAAATCGACCATAGACGATACCCTCGATGTGTTTCCTTGTCATGGTGTGGGCGGAATTGTAGGAATGATTTTAACGGGGGTTTTTGCCAAAGAAATCGGTTTAATTCATGGGGAGACTTCACTTTTAATCACCCAATTTGTGGCCGTGTTGGTGATAGGGGTTTACAGCTATGCAATGACCTATTTGATTCTTAAACTGACGCAGCAAATTTCGCCGCTGAGAGTGAGTTTGGAAGATGAGATTTTGGGATTGGATATAAGTCAACATGGAGAAACGGTGATGGGGGAAATGGAATATGTCGAAAACAGGATGAGTCATGCAAACGGCAGGCCCATAAAGACTCCACAGACTTTCGTTGAATAATTGGTCTCACACATTTCACCAGATCGGCCATCCCCAAAGCAGGGTTGGATTTGCCATCGGGTCTGCGAATTGGGAATGGGAAAGCTGAGATTCTTTTGAGATCAAACCTCACATTCTGGAGCCAATTTTTTCTTCGCCTTTTTGGAAAAACTTTGATTCTGGCGCAACCGTTTTCTCTTTTTCAAACGGAAAATGATAAACTTATTTGCGCAAGCGTTTGGCATTTGCTGAATACATGAAGCTTCATGGTTTGGTTTTTCTCATACCACGCACCTATTTTAAATCCCCTCGCTGCAGTTTGTATTTTGATTTTACGATAGGTCGGTTGGGTTCTTCGGATTTTTCGTAGTATTGGTTCCGCTTTGAGGGTGAGAAGATGAATTTTATTCAACTTATTTACGATTCCTGTAAGAAAAATCCCGGCCGTGAGCTCATTCATTGGCCTGTTTCTTCGTATTTCCCGGTTACGACTTCCGATTTCTTGTTGAGAGACATCCATTACCGGCGCATCGTTTTTCGAATTGCGGGCTTCGGGTCCGGTATGCGCGTCATGCTGGTCCAACCCGTTTCACCAGATATTTTAGGTGCCATGCTCGCGCTGATGGCAGAAGGTTGCGCTGTTGTCGCGCCACCGGCTCGGGCAGGGTGGCGATTTTTTTTTGATGTTCGTCGGCAGGCAGGAGTTGATGGAGTGGTGCTGTTGCCAGGGGTTTCCCCGCTTTTGCGTGTACTGTTGTGGATGATGCGCATACCCACACTGCGATTTCCGGATCAGCAGAGGGTCGTTTTGGACCTTCCTGAAAATCAACCCGTCGCTGTATCTGATGAGGGCATTGCTTTGATCAGTTTCAGTTCCGGCTCCACGCGAAAGTCTCAAGCCATACTGCGCACCCACGGCGTTTTGCGCGCCCAGCACGAAGCCATTGGCCGCCAGTTTCCAGCGTTTGAAGGTCAGATGGATCTTCCCCTTTTTCCCAATATTCTTTTGCACCATCTGGCTTCAGAAAGTTCTTGCATCATTCCCGATATTCCAAAATGGAATCTCACCGAACTCGATCCAGAGCGGATTTTTACCCAAATTGAGCATAAAGGTGTCAATACCCTTACGGGAAATGTGTACTATTTCAAAACACTCACCACAGCTGCAAAGGGCCGCCATTTTACGGAAGTGAAAGCCTGTGGAATTGGTGGATCGCCAGTACCGGAAGATTTGCTGGCACAGGTTCAACACCTGTTTCCAAATGCCGCCTGTTATGTGATTTTCGGTGCCACGGAAGCCGAACCTATTGCAGTGCGATTGTATCAGGATTCGCCAAATTCGTGGAAAGGATACGCTGTAGGCAAACCTGTGGAAGGAATTGAAATTAAATTAAATGATCCTTTTCTGCTTCAGCTTGGTGCTGAAAATCCAATAAATGCGGGAGAGATTTATGTGCGAGGCGCCCACGTCATAAGCGGGAGCCAAGATTGGCATCCCACCGGCGACTTTGGGTATTTGCAGGAAGGTCAACTTTTTCTCACCGGCCGAAGAGGCAACGAAACTGTGATTGAGGGTTGGCAACATTATCCCATCGAACATGCGCTGCGTCTGCTGCCGGGAGTAAATCAGGTGGCCGCGATTCCCCGATTGGGCGTTTTTACAATACACTACAGCGGCACTTGCAGCGTTGAGGAGTTGCGCGCCCATTTGCTGGAAAAGCTCCCTGCAAAATTGGTAGGAAAAATGATTAAACACAAAGCCCTGCCTGTAGATCAGCGTCATCTATCCAAAATACTGTACCAGCAAATCTGATATGGAAACTGAATTTAAATACCTGGCTTTTGACGTGATCCGCTATTCCATGGTTTGGGAAGGTGCTGAAACTTTGGTGAAAGGGCTTCAACCTGCGCCGGGCGATCATTTGCTGGTGATTACCAGCGGGGGCTGCAATGTGCTCAATATGCTCCTTGCGGAAAATGAAAGTGTGACGGCAGTCGACTTAAATCCATTGCAAAATAAATTGCTGCATCTCAAGGGACAGATTATTCACCACCATCCATATGCGGTCTACAGCGCGCTGCTCGGTTTTGAAGGCAGTGAAGCCGTCGCGCCGGCAGCCAAAGCGGTGTTGCTCGCACTGCCGGATGATCAAAAGGAATTTTGGGCCGCCGTTTTTGAACAGTATCCCCAGGGTTTGCTCCTTGCCGGAAAACTGGAAACGTATATCACCGCTTTTCACCGCGAGCTCGATGCGGTGCAGCAGAATTTAATGCACGCGCTCTTCGCTTCCGAAACACTTGTCGATCAGGCGCGGTGTTTTGAAGCGCTTCAAAACACAGATTTCAAAGACCGGTTTGTGGCTTATTTTGACAGCAAGCAACTGAGCAAAGGCCGCGACCCGCGTTTGTTCAAATACACCACCGACCCGGGCGGGCTCAGTTTTTTTACGCGACTTCAGGAATTTCTAAAAAGCCATTTGCTGTCAGGGAGTTTCATTTCGCGTTTCTTCTTTTACGGACCTGCAGATATGCCGCAGGGTTTGCGTCCGGACTGTTACCAGGAAAAAAATTACAAAAAACTCGCCGGAGCGTGGCACAAACTTCAGACACATACGGGCGAGGCCATCGACTTTTTATGTAGTCCTGCTGCCGCGAAAATCAACAAAGCCAGTCTGTCGAATATTTTTGAATATACAAGCCCTGAAATATTCGAAGCCACCGTGGGTGAATTGCTGAATCTACGCGAACACCCGCTCCGGTTTATGTATTGGAACCTGCTCAACGATCAGGGCGGCTCGCTCAAAAGACTTCCGGCATACCAAAAAGGCTCTTCTGAAAATCTGACCGACGCGGAAGATTGTTTTTATTTTGATTCTGTAAATTTATTTGAAACCCGGTAAAAATGGCTGAGACAAACCCATATCTCACGCGCAGACACATTGAAAAATTAATGCGCAATTATCTGCAAGGAACAGTTGAAGTTGTGGAAGTGGAATCGTATACCATCGACAACAGCGCCAGCATCCTGGTCACGCTCACTTCACAAAGCAGCGATCAACTCATCGGTCATTTTGGTTTGAATGTTCAATACAACCTGGACGGAAAATCATTTAAAAAGAAAATGGTTTTAAAAATAAAACCACATGGCCGGGAAATTTCAAATATGCTTGAAGGACTTGCGCAAATGAGCGATCCGGAATTGGGTGCGGTCTATTCAAAATTTTCCGACCGAACCGGTTTTTACAATACCCATATGCGCGAATTGGAAATATACCAGCATTTTCAGCAACCGCTACAACCTGAGATTTACGGATTGATTGAAATGCAGGAATCAGCGTCTTATCAGATTTTGATGGAAGATCTTTCCGGCGCAGATTTGCTGAATTCCGCGATGAAGCCTGAATCCTGGACCGACACCCATATCCGAAAAGCACTGAAATCAATGGCCGAATGGCATGCTTTTGGTAGAAATACCAAAGAGAAAATCAAATCTGAATATTGGGAAGATACGTCTGCTTCCGATTATCTGCCTGCGTTGCGTCCTTTGTGGATATCTCTGATCGAAAAAGCATCTGAAAGATATCCGGAATTGTATACCAAAGCTTTGATGTCAAAATTAAATTCGGCTATGCCGCATTTGGAAACGATTTCGCAAGAGCTCGCAAAAATGCCTCAAACAATGGTTCACAACGATTGCAACCCCCGCAACAGTTGTTTTATAGATGGGAACTTTGTGCTCTACGATTGGGAATTGGCCTGTTGGCACGTACCTCAGTATGATCTCGTGGAGTTCTTGTGTTTTGCACTGGAACCCGCGCGCTATGCGCAGCGTGAAGAATACGTGGCGTATTACCGGAAGGAGCTCTCCATGCTTTGCAGTGATTGGGATAACGAAGCGCTATTCAGCCGCGGACTTTCCATTGCCGCTCTTCAGTTCGGTGTCCACCGATTGGGGATGTACATGATGGCCCATGCGGTGGCACCTTATCCTTTTCTGCCGCGGGTGGTGGAGAGTTATGGGGATTGGATGAAATCGATTGAGATTTAAATACGTATTCAGATCTCCCGGATGTAAGATGCATACTCCACCTTTTCATAATCAAAAGCATCCGTAAACCGCAGTGAAGGATTGTCAGCGCGCATCAGGCAAAAGATGATATCGTCGTAATATTTCTTGAATGATAGCATCCCATAAGCTCCGAGATAATTCATCAGGCCCAGCTGCCGGAAATCGGGATGAACACCTTGGGTTTTTGCCAGCATGGTGCGGTGATTGAGAAGTGGGTAATGTTTTTCAAAAACGGGTTTTTCTGATAAATTCAAAGGGGTGTAATTTGGATGGCACAGGCTGATGGCCACGAGCTTTCCGTTGCTGGGATCGGCGAGCAATACGGAGGTGTGCGGACACAATTGAGCGGCGTATTCTGCATTGTAGAGCAACCGAAATTCTTCAATCGGGATGGATTGAAAACCGGGATTTAATCCGAATATGTGATTTATTAATTCGAATATTTCCGGTTCTTTTTCTGACCAGGTTTTTCGATTTAGCGGAATAAATTCAAAAGGCAAATCCCGCACGCTGTCCACAAGTTCCTTTTTGCTTTGGTATACTTCGGGTACCACTTCGGTTTTGATCAATCTGCTTTCGTAGGTGTGGTGAATTTTAAATCCCAGCCTTTCCAGAAATGCCGGATAATATTCCGGATTTACGGGTTCGCGGTTAAACATTTTCCAGGAAGGGGTCTGCAGGCGAAGACGGTAGCGGTGAAATGTTTTGAAATGCACAGGTCCTTCGATACCGGAATATCCCCGATTTTTTAATTCGTCAAATAAAATTTCAAAAGCTTTTTGACAGGAATAAAAATCGTCTGTGGTTTCCCAAAATCCAAAATACGCTTTTGTTTTTCCCGGCGGACAAATGGCCAGCAGACGCACATTTTTGCGGTCGGTGACGAGCAGGATTTCAGATGATTTATTCGCGAATTTCAAGAGTTCGTCGGTGTGCTGTCGGTCTTCTTCGGGGCGATAGGGAAGGTCCTTGTAGATCGTTTCAGCCAAGGCATAAAAATGATCCGGAAACTGGTCTTTTATGTGAATTATTTCCATTACAATATTTCAATTTTTCCGGTATGGGCATCCATGCGCACCCGACTGCCGGTTTGCAGGTTCTGACTGATGCCGGGCAGGTTGATGATGGTTGGAATACCCAGTTCGCGGAGCATGATGACCGAATGGGAGAGGGAAGAACCCTTTTCAATGATCACCCCGCGACAACCCGGGAAGAGCGGTGCCCAGCCCGGATCCGTGCGCAGGGCGCAGATGATTTTTCCGCGCAGGTCGGTCCACTCACCCGGCTCACGGATGCAGACCACTTCTCCTTCGGCAACACCGGAAACGGCAGGTTCGCCCTGCCACGAGCCATCCGACAATGCGCCCGACTTGGCTTTTTGTTCGCGGCCCGGAATATATACGCGGGTTGGAATTGCGACTCCCTGAAATTTCGTGAATTCTTTTTTTCGATTTATAATTTCAGCCGTCGTTGGTGGGTCTCCGCCTTTGAGTACCGATTCCATTTCCTGCAGAGTGAGATGAAATACATCTGTAGTTTTTTCGAGTTTGCCTTGTTCGGTCAACAAAGTTCCAACGCGTAAAAAAAGACTTCGGTACATCCCGAACAACCGGGTGCGTTCGAGGCGCAGTGCTTCACGTCTGTAAATGCCTTCACGCAATTTTTCCAGATTCGGAATATTTATTTTATTTTTTTCCGGTTCTGATTTCGGCTTATTCATTTGCACATCCCCATGCAGATAGTTTTGCAGGTATTTGTAAAAAATAGCAGGATCGACCCGCATGGTGGTGGTTTCGAGTTTTAATTCGCCGATGGTACGGTCACCGTACTGGTGAATATATTCCTGAATCGATTCAAATGCTTCTGGAAAAGAAGCTGAAATCATTTCGTGCAAATTGGGCGGAAATTGTGTGATCAGGTCAACGAGTTCCAGATTTTTCCCCAACATTTTTCCGCGTTTTTGGAGTTCGTGGGCGGGGAGGAGTGAAGGCAGATTTCCGTCACTGATCAATTGGTTTTGCAGCCAGGCTTCGGGCTCTTTTATGCCAGATTTTTTCAGTTGGCGGTGCACTTTTCCATTTTGCATCATCACATAAAAATCATTGACAATGGGCACATGCCAGCGCTGGAGCAATTTTTCATTTAATTGATGGTACCAATTCCGACATTTTTCAAGCGTAAAATATGAAGGGTCAGCGGCATAAAATTGTTCAAATTGTGTTTTAAATTCATTTTGGAAAACGAGGGTATTTTTTTTCAGGCTGCGAAAGGCAAGCAACAAGCGCCCCATATTTAAAATAAGTCCGGGAATTTTGCCAATTATTTCCCGTAAGGACATGCGCCTGCTCACCACAAAATCCACAGGCTCTTCAAGGCCCATCATGCGCTCCATGTCGGTTTTGTTTTGCCGGAAGGCTGGCAGCAATTGCAATCCGCGGTACCAGTTGTTGATGTTGTAATAAATATTGCCCTGGTATTTTTCCAGGAGGTGCGACACCACTTCGCGGTTTGCTTCAATTGTTTTTGCCGGAAGGCCAAGGGCGCGCATGGTTTGGGTATACACGGTCTCGTAGGCCCTGCTGGCAAAATGGAAGGTGAGCTCGGTGGTGGCACCGCAATAACTCTCCTGGATATTGGAATTGTCAAGAACGCGCTGATCGGCTGGGGTGGTGGTAATGGGGCGCATCTGCAAATAATAAATCTCGCCGTTTGTCATGCAAAACTCAATGTCCTGCGGATGCTGCTGCGATTTTTCCAGCGCCCGTCCTGTGTTGAAAAGCGATATGAGCAATTCATTTTCCGGAAGGGATGCAACCTGTTCCTTATCCGGCAAACGACCAGATGCCTTGTCAAACGCGACTTCGATGGGGTCGGCATGGCCCGCCACAAGTTGGTCGCCGTACCCCGGTACCAGGTGGATCATCAGCTCATTGGGGTAGGGCGGATGCGTGGTGAACATGACGCCGCTGAATTCGGCGGCAATTTCCTGCTGAATAATCACGGCGGGAAGGAGCTTTTGGGTGATGCCTTTTTCGCGCTGATAGGCGCGTACGCGCTCGGACCAAATGCTGCCCGCCACACGCTGAATGGCTTCGGTCAGTGCCGTGCGGCAACCCACGTGCAATACGGTATCGAGCATACCTGGATAGGCGTGCTGGCGCCCGTCTTCCCCCACCGCTGATGAGCGCACGGCGAGCGGATATCCATTTACGGGAAGTAAACCCAACCAGCGATCAATCATCTTTTCCACTTCTGGGCTGTGCCAGTTGGCATGGATACGCTGGGCTTTGTGGTCCATGCTTTTCGCAAATACATCCGCGCCGAGCACCATAAAAGCCGGCACATTGCACCCGGCTTTTTGCAGTTTTCGCAATCCGGCAGCTTTCCCGCCTTCGTGTCGATGTTTTTTCTCAAACCCGGCCATCAGCGAAGCATTTCGATAATTAAAACGAGATAGCTCAGGAGCATGTAGAGCGATACTGCTTTTTCTCCTTTCCGGAAATGGGGGTCCAGCCCGGATTTTAATCCTTTGCGGTACATTGTTATCACCCCAAAAAATACCAGACCGAGCAAAACGTACGTGTATGGATGCAGCCCCAGAAAAGAGAAGAGGAAAAAGAGAAAAAACAGGCCTAAAACCATCAGCGTCAGGATGATGTAGACCGATCGGCGCAGACCGAGACTTTTGGAATAACTGTCAATGCCGGGTCGCTCGGCTTCCGGGGCATGCGTTTTTCGCGCAAGCTCAAAGCAAAAACCGGCTGTGAGACTGAGAATCATTAAGAGCCACAAGGCCGGGTCGAAATCACTGCGGTAGGCAAACCAAATCCATGCGATGATGGCGGGCATGACGAGCATGTGGCTGATGGCATAAATCAGCAAACGCGTCCGGAGCCAGGAACCGATGAAAAATTCGTAGCGCATAAGGATGCTGTATGTGAGCGCGAGCGCCCAGGCGATGGCGCAGAAAGTGCCGGAGTGAATCGACCAACCGAGTTCCACGATGGTTCCCGCAATTGAGACCCCGATGAGCACGGACAGGTTGATGCCACCGGATTGCAGCACGCGCCGGGGATGATTAATAAGATCGATTTTATAATCTTTGATTTCGTCCATGACGCGCAGCCGGAAGAAAAAGCTGATCACGGCTGCGATGCCCCAGAGCTCCGACCAATGAGGCGTTTCGCCCGCAGTTGCTACGCTGTACACCGCCACGAAAAGGATGGCAAAGAGCATCATGTTTACAGGCGGGAAGCGTTCCTGCAGGTATGCACCGAATTTTATTCGTTTCATTCCGATAAAAATAGGATATTCAACGCATCCTGATGAAAGCTTTATTTGAGATACTTTTTCGGACACGGTTTTACCTTTTGGTAATTACCGGCATCTTGCTGGCGCTGAGTGCACAGCCCTTGTTGCGCGCGCTGGAAGTGAATAATTCGCTGGAGATTTGGTTTCATGAGGATGCACCTGCCTTGCAGACTTACCGCGATTTCAATGAGCAATTTGGGAGCGACGAGTTGGTCGTGGTTGTGGCAACTGCCCCGAATGGATGGCTCGATACCACGGCCATCGCTGGTTTAAAGGCGATGAGCGAAGCGCTTGAATCCATTCCTGAAGTGCATCATCTCTATTCAGCGGCAAACACCAAAGCGCTCCAATTTACAGGCGTTGGCATTGCCGGAAAACCTTTATTGGAGGGCGGCGTGAAAGAAATTCAGATCCGACTGGAGCGCATGCCGGAACTCAAAGCCCAGTTGTTTAATCCGGATTAGACCGCGACGCGCTTGCTGGTGCAATTTCGCGGCGACCTGCCCATGGATGCCATTCGGGGAGATTTGATTGAGAAAGTCAAATCCACTGCTGCCCGTCACTGGCCGCAAAATCAACTCGCTTTCGGTGGAGTGGGCGTTATTTTTTCCGGTTTGAATGCGCTTACCGAAATCCAGTTTGGGCGCTTTGTGGTGCTGGCTTACCTGCTGATGCTTTTCCTGCTCTGGTTTCTATTTAGGAGTTGGCGCGTGAGTTTGCTGGCGCTGGGTACCATGACCCTGGCCACCATTTTCAGCCTGGCGCTTTACGGTGTGGCGGGCCACCAACTCAACCTGATGACCGTGCTCATCCCGATGGTGGTTTTACTGCTCAGCACCATGGATGTGATCCA
>JBBSDD010000056.1:0-10387 GCA_038249755.1 Flavobacteriales bacterium
AGCCGGGCGCACCGTTTTTACAAAGTTCATTATTTACAATAAGTAATGCAATCCCATTACTCATTTCTCGAAGTGACCAGGTTTTGAAATATAAATGATGTGCGAAACTTGAATCAAATAAGTTTACTTCACCCGGGTCCAAACATCTGTGCGACCAATCAAGCCAAACGAGTCAACACTTCCCCGAACTTTGAGTTTGTTCGGACCATCCAATTCCAGGGTGCAATAGTATGTTTTACCTTCTTTTGGATCGTAAATCGTGCCGTCTCCCCATTCGTTATCATTGAAAGCAAAGTCGCGCAGGTTGATCATTCCCATTATCGGTTGGCCTTTGTCATCCTTGGTCGGTTTGCCATTTTCATCAATGGGATCTTTTAACCAGACAATTTTGCCAAAATAGAGGTCTTTTCCAGCTTCTTTGTAAATCTCAATATGCGAATTTGCTTCGCCCGTAAGCCATTTTCCAAGCACGTCGTCCGGTTTTTGCGCATTTACGGAACCCAGTGCCATCGTAAAAAGAAACAAGAGAAAGGTGTGGAAGAATTTCATGAGGTGGGTTCTTTTGAAAGTGAAAAGTACATTTTCCATTGAGAATTAAAAAATTCAGCGCCAAGGCTCCGAACATTGTCCAGTTTTAAAAGCTTCCTTTCAGTATTTCTAAAAGCAAAAAGCCATCCGATATGGATGGCCTTACGAGATAATCAAATTAATTGCAAACTCATGATTTCACCAACTGGATGTTGAGCTGTAGTTTTACCTGATTGCTTACGACGATCGATCCAGTTTCCGTGACCATGTCCCAGGTCAATCCAAATTCTTTTCGGTTGATGGCTCCCGTAATTTCAAAACCGGCCTTAGTCTGACTATAACCATCCACGGCAGTTCCGCCATACTCCGCAACAAATTCAACTTCTTTCTTGGTGTCTTTAATGGTCATGGTTCCGGCCAACTTGTATTTATCGCCAGATTCCTTTTTCATCTTTCCTGAAAAAGATAGTTTTGGAAATTTCTCAGAATGAAAAAATTCTTGTGACTTTAAATGGGTGTCGCGATCTTTCATATTGGTATCAACGGTATTCGTATCGAGATGAAAAGTCACTTCAGCGCCATCAAATTCTTCTCTGGAATTGGTCTCTATTTTACCTTCGAATTTTTTGAATGATCCCGTCACTGTGCTGATGACAAGATGTTTCACTTTAAAAAGAATTTCGCTGTGGGTGGGATCCACTTTCCATGTTGTTGTTTTTGTTTCCATAATAAGGTAATTTTAAATTAAATGTACATACATATAAAGTGCAAACATACACTGTTCATTGATATTATCCAAACTTGTCTTTTTGGAATTCTTCCCTTTTGCAATTCGTTAACGTTTCTCCAATCTTACACGACATGCAGAAATAAATTCTTAACTTGTAATTATCTAAATCGAATTTAAATCCCCGCACTATGGTAAAGAGTTTTCAAGGCGTGAGAAAAGTAGCCGAAAAAGAATTACAAATTCTTATGGTTCAGGATTATATGTCAATCAACCTCACCACCTTTCACCCGGAACAAACGATAGAAGAAGTTGTGAAAGTACTTTTATCAAAAAATCTCTCTGGTGGACCGGTTCTGAACGACTACGGTGATTTGGTCGGCGTTATTTCTGAAGGCGATTGTCTCAAAGAAATTGTAAAAGGAAAATACACCAATTCGCCGACGGATTGTGGAAAGGTACGTGATCATATGGTTCACCAAGTGATCACCATAACACCCGACGTCAATGTAATAGATGCCGCACGGATGTTTTTGGAGATGCGCGTGCGTCGATTTCCTGTGGTAAAGGATGGCAAAGTAATAGGACAAATAAGTCAGCGCGATGTTATGAGGGCCGTACAATGTCTGCAATCTGAGACGTGGTAAATGTCAGTTGATATTCAGGGTGCAAAAATAAAGCGACCTCCAATGGGTTGAAGGTCGCTTTACTTTTTTAATTCCTGCTCTTGCTCTCCTTTTTGGCCTTTTTTTCAGCTCTTTTTTCCATGAGGCTTTTCTCAGCCGTTTTTTTGCTAGCGTCTTTTACGGGACTTTTTCCTTTTGCCATGACCAATGTGTTTTATAAGTGAAAACTGAAAAATTGAGGTGTCGTCTCCTGCAAAAAAAACTGCAAATGCGCATTCTTGCAATTGAAATTCACCGATTAAAGGTATAAAAATTTTTATCTAACATCATAGCTTTCGGCAGTGCGCAAGATTTTTCCTTACGAAAGCAATACATCTCATAGGCTGTTCCTGCTGACTTAAATGAAATGGGTTCAGGCGCTGTGATGCCCATTTTTTATTTTATCTTTGTAAGACATTGAATGCGGGCCGGATTACGGATTCGTGTGCAGTAAAAATAAGCAGTCGAAGATATCGTATTTGTTGATTGCAATAATTTAAAGATTAGAACAACTCCCGCAGTGTTACTAATTGATTTAACTTAAAACCAAAATCACAGTTCACCTTTATGGCAAAATCGCAGGAAACCTGGAACAAAAAAGAAAAAGAAAAAAAGCGTCAAAAGAAAAAAGAAGACAAGGAAAAGCGCAAAGTAGAGCGTAAATCCAATGCTGGTGGTGGCGATTTCGATAGTATGATCGCCTATGTGGATGAGAATGGTATGATCTCGGATACACCGCCAGATCCAACAAAAAGGGCAAAAATTTCTGCCGATGACATCGTTATTGGTATCCCAAAACGCGAAGAAGAAGAAGCACCGGATCCAAACAGAACAGGCAAGGTCACTTTTTACGATTCTTCAAAAGGATATGGCTTCATTAAAGACATGGAATCGCAGGAAAGCATTTTCACACACGTGAATGCCCATATCGATACCATCACCGAAGGCGATAAAGTGAGTTTTCACATTGTACAGGGGCAGCGCGGACTGAATGCCATCGATGTGAAAGTGATCAACTAACAATTTTGTATACCCGGTAAATTCATAATAACCAGATTATCTGGCATCACTATTGGCACCGCTTCCCCAGGGAGCGGTGTTTTTATTTATGGATATGAGATCTAAGAATTGACTGTATTGAAAAGTTTTTTGAGCTATGCCAGCCTGCCCGCATTTAGTAATTTGGCGCATTCAAATTTTGGGAGGGCAAAATGATCAAATCCATCAACAAATTCTGTGCAATCGTTATTCTCATCCCTTTTTTGAATACCGTATGCCTTGCTCAGGATTCGATTCCATCGTTTCCGGATATCCGTTTACAAAACCGATCGTATATTCACTTTGCACCCGGAGCTGATCGAATAGTACTGCGTGATTTTGCCACTTCCCCTTTATTTTACAGGGGTTATATGGCTTCCTTTACGCTCGGCGCTTCCAGAATTTTGCCTTTTCGCGAAAGCGAACTCCGGCTCAGGGCAGGAGCGGGATATTTCGAAGGTGTTCAGTCGTTGCGTATTTATACCTACAACGTCCAGTTCGATCATCTGTGGAAAGTCCCTAAATTTTCTTCTCAACGGCTAAAGACTGGTTTGGGATTTATGGCCGATGTTACAACTTTTGAAAGACGCAATCTGGCTTTTGGCAACAACAATTACGGCCTTGATTTCCTGTCTACCATATTTCTCACTGCGCGATCGGAGTTTTCGATTGACCGGAAATCCGCAAAACATGTCAAATTCTGGTTTATCAACTATCACCTGAAACCCG
This sequence comes from Flavobacteriales bacterium, assembly GCA_038249755.1. Taxonomy (GTDB): domain Bacteria; phylum Bacteroidota; class Bacteroidia; order Flavobacteriales_D; family Cryomorphaceae; genus JBBQZU01. Next base: position 3,688 of record JBBSDD010000056.1, read on the forward strand.
TACAGCGTGACCTGCGCCTTCAGGTAGCAGTCTCGGCACTCAACAGCAGTTACCGCAACGGGTATAATCACCTCAGAGGTGGTGCATATCCGGGCACAACGCTTATTACCGACTACGAATTGCGGGCGCATTCAGGCTTCAGATTGGCCACCAACCTGGCTTATACGCGCCATTTAAGAAATGGAAACGGTCTCCGACTGGCCTATATCTGGGATGCCAATTCCAATCCCGGCGTTTATGAAAAATTGGAAGTAGCTCAACATACCATACAATTCACCTTCCTCTTTCGCGCCAATAATTAAAACATGAGAAAACTATTTCAGCTCTTCATTCTTGTTCTGACATGTATATTTTTCTCCTGCGAAAAAGTGCTTTTTGAAGAGGACGGGGTCAGCGGCGATCCATTTGTAAATTTTGATTACCTCTGGAATGAGGTGAATGAAAAGTATACCTTTTTTGACTACAAAGACATCGATTGGGAGCAGTCCCGACAGATATACCGTCAAAAAATCTATACAGGCATGACATCCGACTCCCTGTTTCGGGTGCTGGCGGCTATGCTCAATGAATTGGAAGACGGGCACGTCAACCTGATTTCGTCCTTCAATGTGTCCCGATATTTTATAGAAACGCTCGGCAGAGATAATTACGATGAACGTATCGTCAATGAAAATTATCTGAATTATGACTTTTATACCACAGGACCTTTCCGGCACAGTTTCCTGGAAAATGACCAGATCGGATATGTCCGATTTTCATCTTTTACGGGAACGGTTACCCACAACCAGCTCGATTTTATGCTCAATAGATATCGAAATACCGAGGGTTTGATTTTCGATATCAGGGAAAACGGCGGGGGAAGTTCCGGAGACATTTATCGGATTCTGGCTCACTTTTCCGAGGAGCCGACTTTGCTTTTTTTTAGCGAAAGCAAATCCGGACCTGATCAAAATGCGTTCCTTCCAGCCCTGGAAATTTATAGCGATCCAAGCCCGGTCTATTATTTAAAACCCAACGAGATTCTCACGGATCGAAGCACATATAGTTCAGGATCATTTTTAACGCTCGGAGCAAAGCAGTTCGCCAATGTAAGCGTTATGGGCGACAGCACAGGTGGTGGATTGGGCGTGCCAAATGGGGGACAATTGCCCAATGGTTGGACTTACCGATTTTCGGTAACACGCACCCTGGCTGTGGATGGAAGTAATTTTGAAAACGGTGTTCCGCCAGATATTTATGTTATCACCACCGATGAGGACAGGGCGGCTGGAATTGATACCATACTGGAAGCGGCCATTTTGGAGATTCTTTGAAAAGCCAGTGAAGTCTTTTTTCTGGATTTGAACCTGACCCGGACGATTTCACTCCCATTCAGAAGCCAAAATCTCTTTGGTATATAGGATTTCGCCTTTCATATCGCGCATGGAGATTTGCAGTTTTCGGTCGGTTCGTGGGCCGGAAATTTCTAAGTAACCAAAATTCGTTTCGTAATACAAGGTGCCTTCCATCAGATTTTCATTGCCTTCGTTTTCAATTGGAGGAGAGCCGGATGAGAGCGGGGAACTGGTGATTTCATACAAGATGGTGCCATTGTGTTCATAGCGGTTTATTTCTGAGTGGTGTCTGTCGCCAGTTAAAAAAATCACACCCTTGATGCCTTCCGCAGCGATTCGATCCAGGAGTTCCTCTCGTTCATCCTCGTAATTTGCATAATTTTCATATATTTTTTGGGTGTTCAGAACCTGGCTTCCCACGGCTATAATTTTGAATGGCGCCTTGCTGTATTTCAGGCTTTGAATGAGCCATTCCAGCTGTGCTTCACCCAACATGCGCTCATCGGCGGTAACGAGATTGGCATCGGTTCGCCACCAGCGGTTGTCCAACAGATAAAAATGTAAGTCGTTGAATTGAAAAGCGCTGGTGATTCCACCCAAATCATTGGTGCCATACCCATTGTTTCCCCAGAAAAGCTTAAACGCTTCGAGGGTTTTGTCCTTATGGGGATAGGTCCAGTTGGCGTCGTTTGGACCGTAATCATGGTCGTCCCAGATAGCGTAGTGGTGGGTGGCGGAGAGCAGCCGCTGGAGTTCAGGAAGGTGACGCGAATGGGTGTAACGTTTCAGAATCCCGGTACGGCTAAAATAATCAGCTTCCCGCAAGTAAACATTGTCGCCCAACCACAACATCATGTCCGGTTTGAGATCTGCAATTCGTTCGAATATGTCGTATTTGCGTCCATAAGCTTTACCCGGACGGTCGTATTCTGGTTCGTTGATATAAGCGCAACTGCCAATTGCAATGGTAAATTCGGACGGATCTTTTCTGTATTGATAGAGTTCCTGCGTTTTAAAATAGAGCGCACGGCCTTCCGACTGGTTTTCACCATCGGCATGGATGGCATATCCATATCGTGTTCCCGGTTCGACATTGTCGGCAATCAGGTGTGCAGTGAGTGCTTTTTCGGGATATGCCGCCACCGGAATTGATTTGAACGTTTGATCCGGGAGGCTATCCACCCAATACACCAATTCAACGATGCACGGTTCGGTCATCTGCACCCAAACCAGTGTTTCGCGCATTTCGCTGTAGCCGTTCATTGGCCCGGAATAGATGAGACTTTGCGCCCAAAGCTGCGCCGAAATGAATAAAGAACAGCCAAAGAAGAGTTTTTTCATGACGCCTGAATTTTTGTGCAAGATAAAAACCAAAACAGACCGCCGTGTTAATGGTATGTGAATATGGGAAGGGATTCTATTTTCCTAATAAAAAACGGCGCGGCTCCACTGCAATTCGCCTTGTATGGTTTGGGCCTTGACGAGATACATTCCCGCTGGCAGAGAAAAACCATCTTCAATTTCTGATTTACGCAACTGGTGAATCGTTTTTCCCGAAAGGTCCAGGACAACAGCAGAACCGTAAAGTACTGGAGAATTAAAGAACATCAGATCATTTGAAGGATTCGGAAAGATATTTAAACTTTCGTTGGCCGGTGAAAAGGATTCAGTATTTGTGGTTTCGCATTCCAAATCTTCCATGAGGGCCCATAATTGTGTATCAAATAAAGAAGAAGCCATTGCTTCTTCATAAGCTGATTCTCCCATGCGCACTACCACCATATTTTTGGAAGGGATTACATACACTTTTTGATCGTCAGCACCCAGACCGGCATACATGTCGGCGGGAGCAGTGGGTATCAGGCTTCCCTCGTAAAGAATTGGATTCACAGGCAGGTAATGGCTCTCCTGTCCGTTCAGCCACCAAAGATATCCGTAAGAAAGGTTTAGATTTTGGGAAGGGGTTGTCATGGCCGCGATGTATTCCTGATCGCCCAAAACCACGTCTCCATCCCATACGAAATCATTTAACGCGAGCAGTCCGAACCGGGCCATGTCGCGGGTGTTACTCAGGAATAGGTCGTCTTCTGCCCAGAAACCAAACATCCCGATTTTATTCATTATTTTAGATAGGGTATATAGATTTACAGAGGTTCCCGTGGCCTCCTGTAGTACATCGTGAAGTTTGCGGTACACCGTATTGTGATAATGCCATTCTGAACCAGCTTCACCCGCGCATTGAAAACAAATCGGAAACTCACAATCCAAATACAATGGCGAATTGTTGAAGGTGCTTGTCATGGTCAATTGATGCCAGATTGTGCGTTGCATTTCATTGTTCACATTGCAATTGGTCCATCCCTCTCCGAGATATTGCGATACCGGGTCGGTGATGTCGAGGCTGCCTTCTTCCTGGGCAATTCCAATCAGCGTGGCAATTAGTGTTTTTCCGGCGGAAGCCCAATACCAGAAAGCATTCGCATTGTGACCATTGAAATATGATTCGAGCACAACACGTCCATCCACCAGGACCATAAATGATTTGGAATTTCTCGATTCGAGAAAACTGAGCAGACTATCAATTTTTTCGGGACACCAGTTTAATTCTGACGGACTAAGCGTGTCCCATTGATTTCCCGAAAGGGGAGGGAAATACGTTTGCGCCTGGATGTTACTAAAGATTATGAAAAGAAATATGGTGATAAATGACAACTTCCCGAATGAACACATATATACTGTATAAAATTTATAAATCCGGGTGAGGCAATATCCATTGGTGACTTTCGAAATGACTCCAGGGTTCTGCAGCCAAATCGACCGAAGGATCAATCATGGGTTGATACGGCCTTCCATTCAAACTTACCGAAGATTTTACAAAAATCTGCACATTGGGATGACCTTTTAATGAAAATTCTTCCTGAAGGCGCTGTGCATATTGCCAGATCATATCGGGTCTGGTGCCCATGGTTCGCGCCATTTTAGCGGGCATCACCCTTTCGGGAAAAATGCGTTCGTTCAGACCAGTAGTTTCATCTTTGGCGGAAAAGGTCACGATACCCGATTTGCTTCTCAACATCATATGCCAGGAAAGTCGGTGCCCTTCTTCAGTCCAATGGGAAGAACCGGGATAAAAATGCGGGCGCAGTGGCAATAGGAATTGCAAAACGAAAAATATTGAGAGCACCATAAACAATGTGGTCTTCTTTCGGCCATTTGGCAGGCTGTAACCAGTAGGTGGCTCAGAAATTCGGTTTCGAAAAAAGATTTTTCTAATGAGCGCTTCATCAAAATAGAGTACCGAAGTGATCAGCATCATGTAAGGGAAAATGCCAATTTGAAAGACAATCGAATTGAAAAGGTGAAAGAAAATAGATACGACAAAAGCTGCTTTTCGCGTGGGTTTATACCACAGTGCCGGAATAACGAGCATGTCAAAAAAGATACCGCCGTAGGAGACCAGCATGATAAACCATTCTTGCGTGCTTAGGGGGCCGAGTAGGTCGCTCTTGCTGCTCAGAAACAATGCAACTGTGCGACCGGACAACCAGTCGGGATATATTTTCGCGAAAGCGGCATACAGATATACAATGAGCAAGAGAAACTTGAATACGAATTTCGTCCAGTAAGGAACTGTCTCAGAAGACGCAATCCGGCCGGATCTGGCATCCACGCTTACGTAGTGGTGCGCCGGAACAATGAAAAAAAGAAAACAAAGGAGTAAGAGGAGATAATAGTGGTTGTTGTAACTTGTCTTTTGCCCAAAATAAACCGCAGCCCACAGAATGCTATATCCCACCACCATCGCCCGGTATCTGTATCCCAAAGCGATACCAATCCCAAAGAAACCCAAACCAGCGTATATCACATAGGCTTGCGGGCCCACGATCACCTGCAAAAAATCGAGCCCGATGAAGTTGAAGGTGAACCCGGGGGTAACAAAATTATTTGTCACCCAACCTGTGAGAATGGCTCCGAAGCCTTCGCAGGCCATCAAAATCCCCATCAGAATCCGAAATACAGCCAATGGCGCAGCATCAACCTTGCGAAACAGAAAATCAGTATTCATCGCCTACGAAAGTAAGAATTTGGCTTACGCGAAGTGTACCGTATTGACCATTCTTCAACGAAACCCACCGTTCCAACAAAATGCGATGGATAATTGGCTCTCCGGCTTTATCTTTAGTTACAATTTAATTCTCAGATCATGCATTTATCTAAATCAGGAAAAATCTTCATTGGATTTCTTACCATCCTCCAGCTTTTTGTTGGACTTTTCCTTTTAATATGGATTTTCAGTCAGTTTCTTCCACTCATTTTATCAGAAAGTGGACCTGAGGCAGAAGTTCTGCTCCTTGGTTTCATTCCCGGCATATTGATTTGGATTGCAGTCATTGCCATGCTCAGTTTGGGAATACTCATTTTTTATATAGTACATGCAGCTACAAATGCCAATTTGTCCACATCTATGAAAGTAGGGTGGGTGATACTCCTTTTTTTCATTGGAGTCATCGCACAAGTGGTCTATTACTTCATGGAAATTTTGCCAGCCCGGTCCATCACGGCCAGACTCCACACGGACTGAAAGACCTGCTACGTTTTAAGGCGCGTCATAATCCACTTTCATTGTTGATGTCGTGGGGTGCGACTGACAAGTGAGGATATAACCCTTCGCAACTTCTTTTTCCGTAAGGGCATAATTGACGTCCATCACCACAGCACCTTCGATCACCTTGGCCCGGCATGTGCAGCAAGAGCCGCCCGTGCAGGCGTATGGCGCATCCAGTCCGGCATCGAGAACGGCATCCAAAATACTTTCGCGTTTGGTTACGGTGACTACCGTTTCCTCTCCATCCAGTACAATTGTTACTTGACTGGTTTCGACCGGTTTTCCTTCTCCCGTTTCTTTTGTAGCCTGTTTTTCTTCATCGGGGGCCACTGTCGTGAAAAGTTCGAAATGCACCTTTTCATTGGCAATCCCTTTTTGCGAAAGACTGGTGCGAATCGCACTGATCATGTCGTGAGGTCCGCAAAGAAAATAATGGTCGGCAGTTTCTGTATCAGAAAAATGAGACATCAGATCGTTGCATTTGTCTGCCGAAATCCTCCCGCTGAACAATAGATCTGCAGTGGATTCCTGACTGAGAATGTGGTGCACCTGGAGCCGGTTTCCATATGTCGCCGCAAGTTTTTCGAGTTCTGCTTTAAAGATGATTTGCGATTGACTTCTGTTGCCATAAAACAGCGTAAATCTGTTATTGGAATTTACGGCCATCGCGGTTTTCAGAAGGGACATCACCGGTGTAATACCACTGCCCGCTGCAAAGGCCACGATGTGTAGTGATTCATTGGGTGGCATTTCGACATAG